>CAXTRZ010000062.1:0-11285 GCA_964246715.1 uncultured Acidobacteriaceae bacterium
CCCACCAGCCCAGCATCCGCAAGCAGCCGAAGCTCAAGCCGAAAGCTGCGAGCCTCGCCCGCCCGCCCAAGTTCGTGCTCACGCGGAGCCTGATGCGTGCTGGTGGCGAAGTGCTGATTGCCTCGCCCGCCGCGCCCGCCGCGCGCGATGACGATGGACTCGCCCACACGCGTAAAGTCATGGATCACCTCGCCGGTCTCCTCGTCGTACAGAACCGTTCCCACCGGCACTTTAAGTACGGTATGCTCCCCCGCGTGGCCGGAGCAGTTGGAGCCGAGTCCATGCCCGCCGCGCTCCGACTTGTGCTCCGGATTGAACCTAAAGTGCACAAGCGTGTTGTGGCTCAACGAGGACTCCATCAGAACGTCTCCTCCATGGCCTCCGTCGCCGCCGGATGGACCGCCGCGGGGAACGAATTTTTCTCTGCGGAAGGCCATGCAGCCGTTGCCGCCATCGCCCGCCTTCACTCGAATTTTTGCTTCATCAATGAACATTTCGCAGTACTCAGTGTAGACGAAGCTGATGCAATGAAGCCCTGCGCAACGGAGTGGGCGTTGGAGTGATATGTAGAGCCGCTTCATCTTCCGTTCACAGTGCTCTGCGAAGCTGGGGACAACGTAAGAATTCCTCAACGAGAGCCGTAGGAGAGCAACGTCTCCGTCCCGAATCTTGTCTCATGCACCTATCCAGGAGAGCCAGATGTTGAAACTAAAGTTAAAGGGGATGCTGCCGCTTGCTGCGGCATGTCTCGCGGTGAGCCCAGTCTTGGGCCAATCGAGCACCCAGGGCGCTATCGGCGGCACGATCTTCGATACGACCAACGCGGTCATTCCAAAGGCGTCGATTACGATCCACAACGTGGGCACTAACGCGGAGGAGATGTTGACCGCGGACGACAGCGGTTTCTTTAAGGCGCCGCTGCTAGAACCGGGTACGTACACGATATTGATCACCGCGCCCGGATTCGGCGGGTATCGCGCTACGGTTACGGTTCAGGTGGGGCAGTTGACCAGTGTGCTGCCGCATCTCGCGGCCGGGGCCGCGGCCGAGCAGGTGGTTGTGACGTCTGACGTCCCGGTGCTGAACTTTGAATCGCCTGACTTCTCCTCGAACATCAATGAGCGCGCTCTTGAAGATATCCCAGTGAACAATCGCCGCTGGTCGGCGCTTGCGCTGCTCACGCCGGGCGTAACGGTGGATTCGAGCGGATACGGGTTGATCAGTGTGCGCGGCATCAGCACGATCTTGAACAACATCGAGATCGACGGCGCGGATGACAACCAGGCGTACTTTGCCGAGGAGCGTGGACGTACGCGCGAGGCTTACTCGACCTCCGGCAGCGCGGTGCGCGAGTTCCAGGTAAATACAGGGGTTTATCCGGCGCAGTATGGCCGCGCGGCAGGCGGCGTGGTCAACTCGGTCACGAAGAGCGGCACCAACCAGATTCATGGGCAGGCGTATTACTACGATCGCGAGAGCAAGTGGAACGCATTCAATGACCAGAGCACGATCCCCCAGGTCAGCTCGACGGGAACCGTGACCAATGTTCCGTTCAAACCGAAGGACATCCGCAAGATCTACGGCTTTTCGGCAGGCGGACCGCTCATCAAGGACAAGCTGTTCTGGTTCTACACCTACGATCAGCACAGCCGCATCTTCCCGTTATCGGGTGTGGCGACAAACCCTTCGTCGGTCAACAACACCTCCGCCTATGGCTTCAATGCACAGCCTGACGCTGCGCTGCCCGGCGGCTCGACCTGCGACCTGGTGACGGGATATCTTGCGACGCCGTCTACAGGCAATCTGATTGACCCGCAGGCGTGTACGCTGGCGGCGCGGCTGAAGCTAGGAAGCTACGCGGCGGGTGCGGCGCTCTACTCGCAGGATCTGTTGGCGCTGAACAACGACCTGGGACTGATTCCGCGTACCGGCTATCAAGAGATCAATACTCCGAAGTTAGATTGGCAGATCAACCAGAAGGAGCATGTGGAGTTTCTCTATCACAGGCTTCGCTGGGACTCGCCCGGGGGCGTACAGACCAACGCAACGGGCGACTACTCGTTTGACTCCGCCGGCACGGACTTTGTGAAGCTGGACTACGGCGTGGCCAAGCTGACCAGTCTGCTGCGCGCCAACATGTCCAATGAAGTGCTGTACCAATACGGTCGGGAGCTGAACGACGAAGGTCAGCAGCCTTTGAGCGCGTACTCCACCAACGTGTTGAGGCAGGCGGACGGTAACATCCCGTATGTCTCACTGGACACCAAGATCGGCGCGTTCTTCGGCTCGCCGTACTACTCCTATCGCCCTAAGTATCCAGACGAGCGCAAATGGCAGATCGGCGATACGCTGTACGTCAGCCGCGGCAACAACAGCTTCAAGTTCGGCGTGGATACCGTCCACAACTACGACCTGACCAACCAGGCGCAATACTACGAAGGCGAGTACTTCTACACGGCGAACCTGGCCAACTACTTTGCCGACCTTGGTGCCAAAGGAACAGGAACCTGCGACGTGGCGCAGCAGTCAAGCGCAACGCTCAATACCAAGACCGGCGTGGTGCAAACGGCGCTTGGAGCGTACCCCTGCTATAACTCGTACCAGCAGGGCTTTGGACCAACCACCTTCGACTTCGCAACGATGGACTACGGGTTCTTTGCCCAGGACAACTACAAGATCACGCCGCATCTTACGCTGGAACTCGGCCTTCGCTATGACTATGAAGCCACCCCGGCGCCGGTATCCTCGCTGATCTCCGCTACAGGAGCCTTCCTTCCGTACAACGGCATCGGCAACAATCCTCATGATAAGAACAACTTCGGCCCGCGTATCGGCTTTGCGGACGATATCTTTGGCTCGGGCAGAACGGTTCTTCGGGGCGGCTTCGGTATGTACTACGGGCGTATCACCAATGGCAACCTGGGAACCATCCTGGCGACCACGGGAAGCCCGTTGGCGCAGACGGTCCCGACCGTTCGAGCCTCGACCGGCCTGGCGTCGGAGCCCTTCTTCGGCAACCGCTTTTCGGCCTCGCAGTTAACTTCCACGGCCAAGGCCGCGGGATACTTCCGCGCTCCGAATCTGCAAAATCCGCAGGTCATGGAGTTCGACCTGCAGGTGCAGCAGGAGATTGGCCGCGGAACGTTCTTTCAGGTGAGCTACCTCGGCGCGCTCGGCCGGGAGCTTCCGAACTTCCTGGACGTCAACTTGAACCCGGCGACGACTGGGACAGGCGCGGTCACAACCGGCAATATTACGATCAGCGACTCGACAGGGAAGAGCCCGTTGCCGAACGGCACGGTCTTGACCGCTCCGATCTATAACAGCTTCGGCAACGTTGGCTTGTTGGGGCCCAGCGCCACCAACTTCAACGCGATCACGGAGTACATCAGCAACGTCAACTCCAGCTACAACGCGCTTGCGGCGGAGATTCAAAACCGCTCTTTGCGGAGCGTGCAGTTCGACGCGAGCTACACCTGGTCGCATTCCCTGGATTTCTCGCAGAACGCCTCCACCGCAGGAAGCACAAACACCTGGTACGACCCTTACGGCAACCAACGAGTAAACTACGGCAATAGCTCGTTCAATATCCCGAACCGCTTTGTCGGGTATGTGCTATATAACTTCCCTAATCTGGAAGGGCACGGCGCTCTAAAATACTTGACGAACGATTGGAGCCTGGACAACAGCTTCCAGTTCCAGACCGGTCTGCCGTACTCTGCCGCGCTGAGCGGCAACGTAACCACTGCGGCGATCTCCAGCGGTCTCAACGGCTCGGGCGGTGCCAGCTTCATTCCGCAACTGGGGCATAACAACTACACCTACAACCGCATTCTGGTAGACGATATCCGGGTGGAGAAGCAGTTTGCAATCACGGAGCGGGCGCACCTGCAGGTGTTCCTGCAGGCCTTCAATCTGGCCAATCACCAGAATGAGACATCCGTGAACGGTACGGCGTTCAACGACACGGGGAACTCGGCCACCACGGGTACGGCGGTCTACCAGTCCAACTTCGGCACGGTGAGCAAGACCAACAACAGCGGCTTCAGCTACACGCCGCGGCAGTTGGAACTTTCAGCACGGCTGTTCTTCTAGACTGCGGCTTGTCAACCCAAGGGCGGCGGCTTCGGCTGTCGCCCTTTCTCTTTCTAGACCCATCTTGGGAATCGACGCATATTCCCGGTTCAAGCAGAGAAGCCTTCCATTACTCTGGGCGCAGATCGCTTCAGCGTCTCGTTCAGGGGAGTTCCGATGCTTCTGCTTAGCCGCCCAGAGCTTCATGCGGCGACCGGTCAATCGCCGCAGTACCGGCGCGTGGTCCACGCTCTCTATTGCTCTTGCACCCGCCTTACCTCAGCGCTGGCAATCTTCCTCGTCCTCGCCGGATTAGCAAACGTCTGCCTGGCACAGGGCCCGGTCGATGGCGCCATTCACGGCATCGTGCAGGACACCAACCTCAATCGCATCCCAGCTGCAACCATCATCGTCCGCGGAGACACGGGGCTGACGCGCACGGCCCTCGCGAACCCTGCTGGAGACTTCCTCCTCGCGCACCTCGCTCCCGGCCTTTATACCTTGACGGTCCAGGCGTCCGGCTTCGCGCCTTCCACAACGTCGGCCATCACCGTCTCGCTCGGAGAGACGCAGGAGGTCGCCGCCGCGCTCCGGCCCGCCGGAGCCGCCGCGACAATCGCTGTCATAGACCAGGCCTCGTCGGAGCAGACCTCCGCCGTCAGTGACATCGTCTCCGCGGAGCAGATGCAAATCCTCCCGGCGGCTGGGCGCCGTTGGCAGGACTTCGCCCTCACCACCGACGGCGTCTTCCCGGATCAGGACGCGGACGGCCTGCTCAGCACGCACGGGCTGCCCTCCACACAGAACAGCCTGCTGCTGGACGGGGCGGATCAAAACCAGAGCTTCAGTTCGGTCGCCGCGGGTACGGGAAGCGATCCCGCGCCCGATCCGGCGGACGACTCTGACTCCGCGGAGCTCAGCACCGGCCCTTCGCAAGGCCTCTCGCGCAGCCGCCATGCCGGGGTGGCGTATAGCTTCTCGCAGGCAGCGGTACGGGAGTTCCGCGTCTCCACCCAGAACTACTCCGCCTCCACGGGAAACGCCGCCGGCAGCGTGGTCACGACCGTCTCCAAGTCCGGTACGCAGGACCTGCACGGCAGCGCCTTCTTCCTGCTTCGCTCACAGGCCTTTGCCGCCATCAACCCGCTGTCGTTGGCAACGAGCTATGCCAACGGCATCGTCACCACAACGCTCGTGAAGCCGCACGACCTCCGCGAGAACTTCGGCGGCACCCTGGGCGGTCCGATTCTTCCCACGAAGGTATCCTCTCGCCCCTTGTTTTACTTCATAACCTACGACCAGCAGCGTCGCGGCTATCCTGCCATCTCGTCCCCGGCGAACCCCACCTTTTACAGCCTCACGCCCATCCAGCTTGCGCTGCTTGCAACTCGCGGCGTCAGGTCGGCAGCCATCGCTAACGCGCTCGCCTATCTTTCCTCGCTTACCGGCCCAACCCCACGCAGAGCCGACCAGGACATTGTCTTCGGCCGTGGGGACTGGTCCGTCGCGCCGAAGCAGGAGCTCGGCCTGCAGTACAACCGTGTCCGCTGGAACTCGCCCGCCGGCCTTATCGACGCGCCGGTCGTGGCGCGTGGCCGTGCGAGCCTGGGTAACGCCGGCGGCAGCCTGGACTCTGTGCTTCTGCGCGCCACCACCACCATCAACTCTCACTGGATCAACCAGCTCCGCCTGCAGTACGCCCGGGACATTCAGTTCGAGCAGCCGCAGCCCAACCTGCCGCAGGAGTCAGCCATCGGCCCGGGCGGTCAAGCGCCGGAGGTTAACATCGGTCCGGACGGCCTGCTCTTCGGCACTCCCGCGGGTCTATCGCAGCAGGCGTATCCCGATGAGCGCCGCATCGAGTTCGGGGACACCGTCACCTTCGAGCATGGCCGTCAACTCCTTGAGATCGGCGTTCAGTTCTCCGCCGTGCATGATCGCGTCGCCACCCTCGCCAATGCTGCCGGTACCTTCCGTTACGACAGCACGCGCACGACGGCCAACGCTGGCGGCCTGGTAGACTTCATCACCGACTCCACCTTCAACGTCAATGCCTACCCCAATGGCGGCTGCCCATCCATCACCGCTCCCATCCACCTCTTTTGCTTCACCAGCTTCAGTCAGAGCTTCGGCGAGCAGCGTGTCGCCTTCTCCACGCAGGAGTGGGCGGGCTTTATCGAAGACACCTGGCGTCCGCACCCCGGCGTCACCCTCCACGCCGGCGCACGCTATGAGTACCTCCATCTCCCTACGCCAACCGCGCCCAATGCCGCGCTCGATCAAATCTTCGGCACACAGGCAATCACCAGTACCCTCCCCGAGGATCGCAACAATCTCGGCCCCCGCTTCGGCGCCTCCTGGGAGCCCTTCGGTCCCGGCCGCGGCGTCGCCAAGCTTGGCTATGGTGCCTACTTCGGCCGTCTTCCCGGCGCGACCATCCGCTCCGCCCTCTCGGACACCGCGCTCCCGGGTTCCACCACCCGCATCCGCATCACGCCCTCGGTCGAGACCACCTGCCCACAGGTCCCAGGTCAAGGCTTTGGCTATCTCTGCTCCTTCCTCGCGCAGCCCATTGGCGTCGTCGCGACCACCGCCTCCGCCATGCTCTTCGCCCGCGACTTTCGCCTGCCCACGGTGCAGCAGGGCAGCTTCAGCTTCGAGCGCGTCATAGGCCGCGGCATCGACCTCTCCGCAGGCTATGTGATCAACCTAGACCGCCAACTCGCCAACTCCACGGACATCAACATCGCTCCCTCGACCGCCATGGGCACGTTTCAAATCCAGGGCGGTACCGGCGCAAGGGGCGTCACCTCAGGCGAGACCTTCGTCGTTCCCATCTACACCGCTCGTCGCAGCACCGCCTTCGGCCCCGTCACCGAGATCGTCTCGCACGTCAACGCCAGCTATAACGGTCTCATCCTGGCGGCCTCACTGCGCGGCCAGCAGAACCTCTCCGCGAGGCTCAGCTACACTTGGTCCCGCGCCATCGACTACGGCGCAAATACCTCCGCCACTCCTCGCACCGACGGCCAGTTTGATCCCTTTAACAATGGATACGATAAGGGTCTTTCCTCGCTCAACTACCCCCAATCACTGCGCTTCATCGGTGTCTGGACCCCGCACGTCTCCGCTGAAAGTGCCATCTCCCGCCACGCCCTCAACGGCTGGGAGCTCGCCCCAATCGTCCTCGCCCATAGCGGCCGCCCCTACTCGTACGAGATCTACGGCGGCCCACGCCTGAACGGCGGCCATCAAAGCATCAACGGCTCCGGCGGCGCGCTGTATCTCCCCACCGTGGGGCGCAACACCCTCCACCTGCCTACCTCCGTCAACACGGATCTTCGCCTCAGCCGCCGTTTCACCCCGGAGCGCAAGCTCCTTGGCGAGCCCATGACCCTCCGCCTCTCGGCCGAGATCTTCAACCTCACCAATCGCCGCAACATCTCCTCGGTGGAGGAGCGCGCCTTCCTCGTCGGTACCGCCAGCGGCGGCGCCACCCCGCTCGTCTTTCAGGACGCCGCCGCCATTGCCGCCGAAGGCCTTAACACCCAGCCCTTCGGCACGGTCACCTCCGCCGGCACCAGCCTCGCCCGCGAGCGCCAGATTCAGCTCTCCCTCCACCTCAACTTCTGACACACGTTGCCGTGATCTGGATAATCCGCCGGGCCTCGCCTTTTCAACCGTTTTAGGTCGACAAGTGTCTTTGCAATGGCATCCAATGGTGTCTCGGGAGAACGTTCACTGATGGGCCTGCTCGGCGTGATGACGCACCATGCATATTTGGTTGTGGCCCTCGTGCTCTTTCTCGCGGCTTCCGGCCTGCCTCTCCCCACCTCCATCGTTCTCGTAGGCGGCGGCGCCGCGGCCCACAGCACCGGCCTCCGGCTGGAGATCGTCATGGCGCTCGCCTGGACCGGCGCCGTCCTCGGCGACTCGCTCCTCTACTTCGGTGGACGGTCCATGGGCTGGTGGCTGCTCGCCTGGATGTGCCGCCTCTCCGTCAATCCGGAGGCCTGTATCTTCTCCTCCTCCGCGTATTTTTACCGGCGCGGCGCCAAGACGCTGCTCTTTGCCAAGTGGATCCCCGGCCTTGCTTCCATGGCTGCGCCGCTCTCCGGCAGCCTCAACATGCGCTTCAGCCGCTTCCTTAAGCTGGATGCGCTTGGCGTGCTCATGTACGTCACCCCCTGGATCCTCGGCGGCTACCTCTTCAGCGGCTTCATCAGCCAAATCGTCGAGTGGGTGCAGCGGCTGGGCCACGCCTTCCTCTTCGTCGGCGGCCTGCTGGTACTCGGATACGCCGTATCCATCATGATCTTCTCGCTCAAGGCCCGAAAGTACAACAAGATCCAGAAGATCACCGCGGAAAGCCTCAAAGACCGTCTGCAGCAGCTCAACACGGATAAGATCGTCATCATCGCGGACGTCCGCAGTCACGGCTACTACGATCCCGGCATGCAGCGCATCAAAAACTCCATCCGTGTGGAGCCTAATCGCCTCAAGGAAGAGCTCGTCGCCCTGCGCGAGTTCATGGCCCCAGAGTGTGAGGTTTATCTCTACTGCTCCTGCATCCGCGACACCACCAGCAAGCGCATCGCATACATGCTGGAGGAGGCCAACTGCAAGACCCACGTCATTGACGGCGGCATCAAGGCCTGGATCAAAGCCGGCGGCGAGCTGGAAGCCATCCCCGCCTCCGACATCGAGCACCTGCCCCGCTTCGAGTAGCCGCTCGCAGCCCAATCCCTGGCGTGCTACCCTGACTTCCAAGCTCATGAAGACTCCCTTCCTCTTCTCCCTTGCGGCCTCCTGCACGCTCCTCTGCTGCAGTCTCCTCGCTCCCCCGGCGCAGGCTCAGAACATTCCTGTCAAAGAGCACATCACGCCCAACGGCATGAAGGTGCTGGTCAGCGAAGACCCCTCCACCCCGAACGTTGCGCTCTACACCTGGTTCCACGTCGGCTCGCGCAACGAGCACGAGGGCATCACCGGCATCTCTCACTTCTTTGAGCACATGATGTTCAACGGCGCCAAAAAGTACGGCCACGGTGACTTTGATAAGACGCTCGAGCTCGCAGGCGGCAACAACAACGCCTACACCTCAACGGACGTGACCGTCTATCAGGACTGGTTCCCCGCCTCCGCGCTTGAGACCGTCTTCGATCTTGAAGCCGACCGCGTTCAGTACCTCGCCTTTGATCCCGCCGTCATCAAGAGCGAGCGCGAGGTCGTCTACTCAGAGCGCCGCCTCCGCACCGACAACTCCAATCCCGGCCTGCTCAATGAGCAGATGGAGGCCGCCGCCTTTACCGCCGCACCGTACCACTGGCCCGTCGTCGGCTGGCCCACCGACATCGAAGCCTGGACCCTCGACGACCTGAAGGGCTACTTCGCCATGGGCTACTCCCCCACCAACGCCACCATGGTCGTCGTCGGCGGCGTCAAGGCGGAAGACGTCTTCCGCCTCGCCGACAAGTACATGGGCCCCATCCCCGTGCACGATCCACCGCCGGCCGTCCGCACCAAGGAACCCGTCCAGATGGGCGAGCGCCGCGTCACCGTCAGCAAGTTCGCGCAAGCACCGCTGCTCTTCATCGGCTTTCACGCGGTGGACGCCAAGTCGAAGGACTTCTACACCTTCCAGCTCATCGATAACCTCCTCACCACCGGCCAGAGCTCCCGCCTCTACCGCACGCTGGTGGACGGCCAACAGCTCGCCACCAACGTCAACTCCGGCCTCGGACCCACCATGGATCCCAGCCTCTTCCGCCTCACCGCGCAGCCGCGCAAAGGCGTCGCGCCGGAGAAGCTGGAGACAGCCATGTACGCCGAACTCACCAGACTCCAGACCGAAGGCCCCACCGCAGAAGAACTCCAGAAGTCCAAGAACCAGGCCATCGCCCAGTACTACCGCAGTCTGGAGTCGATCGCCGGCCGTGCCCAGGTCATCGGCAGCCAGGAGGTCATCTTCGGCGACTACCACAAGATGTCCAGCGTGGAGCAGAGCATCAACGCGGTCACGGCGGCGGACATCCAGCGCGTCATGAAGCAGTACCTGCAGCCGGCGAACCGCACCGTCGCCGTCCTGATTCCAACCAGCGCCCCGGACGACAAGAGCAAGAGCGCAGGAGCTACACAGTGACCAAACATCCCTCCCTTTTGTTCGCGCTCGCAGCCTGCCTTGTCGCCAACCCCTTCTTCGCGCAACAGCAGGCCAAGCCGGCGAATACAGCCGCGCCCGCCTTCGCGGTCTATCAACTCCCGGAGGCCAGGCGCGTCAAGCTCCCCAACGGCCTCGTTCTGCTCCTGCTGGAGCGTCACGAGCTTCCCCTCACCGCCGTCTCCATCGAGCTCCGCTCCGGCTCGCTGCAAGACCCCGAAGGCAAGCCGGGCGTCAGCTCCATCACGGAAGAGCTCCTCCGCAAAGGCACTGAAACCAAATCCGCCGAGCAGCTCGCCGCCGAGATCGACTTCATCGGCATGAACGTCAGCTCCCGCGGCAGCGGCTATGACGCTACCGACCTCTCCGCCGACTTCCTCGCCAAGGACACCGATAAGGCCCTCAGCATCCTGAGCGATGTCGTCCTCCACCCTGTCTTCCCGGACGCTGAACTCAGAAAGATGATCGCCCAGCGCCAGGAGCGCCTCAAGACCGAAAAAGACAACGTCCAGGGCGCCGTCTCGCAGTACTTTCTGGCGACGCTCTACGCCGGCCACCCCTACAGCCGCGCCACCCTCACCACGGAGGCAAGCCTGGGCTCCATCACTCGCGATGACATCACCGCCTTCTATCATCGCGTCTACACGCCAGCCAATGCCGTCATCTCCGTCGTGGGCGACTTCAACTCCGCCGAGATGGAGACCAAACTCAAAGCCATGTTCGGCGCGTGGAAGGGCGCGGCCCCAGTCCCCGTCACCGTCCCCGTGCTCAAGCCCGTCACTGGCCGCCATGTCCTGCTGGTGGATAAGCCGGACGCCACCCAGACTTACTTCATCCTCGGCAACGTCGGCATCAGTGAGACCGACCCCGACCGTGCTTCCGTCCGCGTCGTTAACACCCTTTACGGCGGCCGCTTCACCTCTCTCTTCAATGAGGAGCTCCGCATCAAATCCGGCTATAGCTACGGCGCCAGTTCCGGCTTCCAGCAGTACCGCACGCCGGGGCCGTTCCTGATGTCCACCTACACCCGCAACGCCACCACCGAGCCCGC
>CAXTRZ010000063.1:0-7799 GCA_964246715.1 uncultured Acidobacteriaceae bacterium
GGATTGAGCGCGTGGTCGCGTGGATCTGCGGACTGGACCATGTGCGCGAGACGATCCCGTTTGCCCGCACCCTGAATCGGATTTACCCGTAGCTAGATGGCAGCCTCAATCTGGCTGGCCTGCTCCACGGAGAGGTTGAGCTTCAATGCGGCCACGTTCTCTTCCAGGTGTTCCACTGAATTTGTACCTGGAATAGGCACGATTACCGGCGACCTGCGGAGCAGCCACGCAAGCTGAAGCTGCGTCGCCGTCGCGCCATGCTGTTTGGCGAGGGCTGCGAGTTTGCTGCCGGGCTCCTTCAGCTTGCCCGCGGCGACCGGATACCAGGGCAGGAAGGCGAGGCCCTCGCGCTCGCAGTAGTCCACGACCGCCTCATGCTTGCGCTCAGTCAGATTGTACTTGTTCTGCACGCTGACGATGGGCAGCACCTTGCGGGCGCGTTCAATCTGTTCGACCGTGACCTCGCTCAGGCCGACGTGGCGGATCTTGCCCGCGGCTTGCATCTCCTTCACCGCGCCCAGAGACTCTTCCAGGGGCACCTGCGGGTCGATGCGATGAAGCTGCCAGAGCGGAAGCTGTTCGAGCTTGAGATAGCGCAGGCTCATCTCCACCTGCTGGCGCAGATAGGCAGGCCGGCCCAGCGGCTCCGACTTCGCCGGACCCATGCGGGCGAGGCCGCCTTTAGTGGCGATGACCAGGTCTGCCGGATATGGCGCAAGCGTCTCGCCGAGGAAGCGCTCGAGCTCCTGCGGCCCGTAGGCGTCGGCCGTGTCGATCAGCGTGACGCCAAGCTCGAGGGCGCGATGCAGGATCTTCGCGGCGTTCGCGCGATCGAGCGGCGGTCCCCACGCGCCATCCGCGATGAGCCGCATGGTGCCGTAACCGATGCGCCGGACGGGCAGATCGCCGCCCAGCAGGAAGGTGTCCCTGGCCGTTTGCTGCGGGTTCATCATGCAGCGTTGGATGCCGGGGTGCGCGGGGCTGTTACCAAGGTTTCGCACCCTGCACGCTGGACGGCAGGAGCAGTTCTCAGCCGTCACCCGCTATACTGGAGATCTTGGTCAATACGCTCATCTTCGCGAACCTTGGGCATCGTCCCCTGCGCACTTTTCTCTCGGTCCTGGCTATTGGGGTTGAGGTCACCATGATCCTCACGCTCGTCGGCGTCTCTTACGGCACGCTGGACGCGAGCGCGCGGCGTGCCAAGGGCGTGGGGGCGGACATCCTCGTCCGGCCTCCGGGCACGTCCATCCTGTCGCTCTCGTCAGCGCCCATGAGCGAGAAGATCGTGCCTGTGTTGGGCGCGCGGCCGGGCGTCGCGCTGGCCACGGGCACCGTCGTACAGCCGCTCTCCGGCTTCGATACGCTGACCGGCATCGACTATCCCGCTCTCAGCAAGATGTCCGGCGGCTTCCACTTCCTGGAGGGCGGCCCGTTTGAGCAGCCGGATGACGTCATCGTGGACGAGTACTACGGCAAGCAGAAGAAGGTGCATCCCGGCGATCACCTGACCCTGGCCAACCATGCCTGGCGCGTCTCCGGCATCTTTGAGTCCGGCAAGCTGGCGCGCATCTGCACGCGGCTGGACACGCTGCAGCAGATCACCGGCAACCAGGGCAAGCTCAGCCAGATCTACCTGAAGTTGGCGAACTCGGACAAGGCCTCCGAGTTTGCCGCCGCGCTGAAGCATGACCTGAACCCCGGCGATCCGGATAAGGGCTACCAGATCTATACGGTCGAGGAGTACACCTCACTGCTGACGGTCTCAAACGTCGGCATGCTGAAGGACTTCATCGGCGTGGTCATTGGTGTCGCCACCATCGTGGGCTTCATCGTCGTCTTCATGGCCATGTACACGGCTGTGCTGGAGCGTACGCGCGAGATCGGCATCCTGAAGGCCGTGGGCGCGGGGCCGGGGTACATCCTCAACATCCTCTTCCGCGAGACCATCCTGATGGCTCTTATCGGCACCGTCTTCGGCATCGCCATGACCTACGGCACGCAGTGGCTGATGCTGCACGCGGTGCCTGCCTCGCTGGTGCAGGAGACGGTGTATCTCTGGTGGCCCATCGCCGGCACGATCGCTATTGTGGGCGCGCTGCTGGGCACCGTGGTTCCCGCGTTGAAGGCCGTCAAGCAGGACGCGACCGAGGCCCTGAGTTATGAATAAGCACGTCAGCGAGCAGGCCTGGAGCATGAGCGTCGAAGAGGTCTCCGCAGGGCATTACAAGGGCAGAGCCGTGCATCCGGATGGCCGCTCCATTGAGCGCGATGGGGCCGACCCCGCGCGGGTACGCCGCGCGCTGCAGGAGGACATGGCGCAGATGGACTCCGCGCACGCCAACCTGGAGCCGCTGCGGATGCCCGTCGACGTCGCGCCCATCATCAAGGTGCAAAGCCTGTTCAAGACCTACCGCGTGGGCGAGATCGACGTGAACGCACTCAACGGCGTCTCGCTGCAGGTCTCGCGCGGCGAGTTCCTATCCATCGTGGGCACCTCGGGCTCAGGTAAATCGACGCTGTTCAACATCCTCGGTGGCCTGACTCCGCCGACCTCCGGCACGGTTTCAATCAATGGCCGCGACCTCGCGAGCATGAACAACGCGGAGCGCACGGACCTGCGCAAGCGTACCGTAGGCTTCGTCTTCCAAAAGTACAACCTGCTGCCCACGCTCACGGCGGAGCAGAACATCCAGATCGTGCGCGACGTTGCGGGCCGGCCCGTCGCGTTCGACGCGCACTTCCGCGAGGTGCTGGAGATGCTCGGCATCTCCAAGCGTATGCACCACAAGCCCCGCGCGCTTTCGGGCGGCGAGCAGCAGCGCGTCGCCATCGCACGTGCCATCGTCAACGGCCCCGCCATTCTGCTGGCTGACGAGCCCACGGGCAACCTGGACTCGAAGAACTCCGACATTGTGCTGAACCTGCTGCGCGACCTGAACAAGCGCCTGGGCCAGACCATCCTGATGATCACCCACAACCCCGAGGCCGCCGCCTACGCCGACCGCACCGTCCAGATGCGCGACGGCCAGGTGCTCGGGCAGACCGTCTGAGATCAGTTCAGCTTCTCCAGCAGCAACTGATCCAGCTTGCCGTCCGCGGTGATGTAGATGAACGCGCCCAAACTCTTGGCTGAGCCCTTCACCTCATAGAAGTACCCCTGCATGCCGCCGCGATCCTCTTCTTCCGTGGCCTCAAGGCTCTTGATCTTGCCCAGACCCGCTAGGCTCGCCTTGTAGTCCGCAACCACCTGATCCGTGAAGAAAAACTTCAGGTTATCCGCCAGCACGGAGCGGTCGAGTCTGCCTGCCTCCAGCCCTTCCAGCACGCTCTTCACCAGGTTCTCCGCGGCCGGGTTCGCCGGAATCTTCGCCTTGGCCGTAGGCGCGAAGACGGCGCTCTCCACGCCCTTCTGGATGGCGCTGGTCGAGCTCTCCGCATTGGTCAGTACGGCGATGGCCACACCCTGCGCGGGGTACAGCGTGTCCAGCGACACAAAGCCGTTCACCTCGCCGCTGTGGTCGATGATGCGCCGGCCATCGCGCACGCCAAGGAAGAAGCCCATGCCATAGCCGCTTCCGTGCCCGTCCGGCAGCGCCACCTCCGACTGCATCAACTGCCAGCTCTCCGGCTTCAATACCTGCCGCCGCATCACCACCGCGTTCCATCGCGCCAGGTCGCCGATAGGCATGGCCAACTCGCCCGCGCCGAGCATCGTCCCCTTGCCTTCCTTCACCGCCGGACGAAACGGCCCGAACCCATACTGCACATAGCCCACCGGCAGCTCAGGCACATCCGGCCCGTCGAGATCGATGGCATGG
Organism: uncultured Acidobacteriaceae bacterium; assembly: GCA_964246715.1. Classification (GTDB taxonomy): domain Bacteria; phylum Acidobacteriota; class Terriglobia; order Terriglobales; family Acidobacteriaceae; genus Edaphobacter. The sequence goes on from CAXTRZ010000063.1 coordinate 3,822, forward strand.
GTCAGCCCCGCGGGCAGCAGCACATGATCCCGCAGAAACTGAAAGAACGGCTCGCCCGCCACCTTCTGCACGATCAGCGCGGCCAATCCATAGTTCGTGTTGCTGTACTGCCACTTGGTGCCGGGCTTGAAGTCGAGCGGCTTCGCCGTCCACTCCTTGATCAGCGCATAGGTGTCGATGGGCGCAGCCATCTCTGGCGTCAGGTAGTCCTCGGTGTATCATCCGAGTAGCCGCTGACCTGGTTCAACAGATTGCGCAGCGTGATCTCGCCCGCGTGGCCGAACTCTGGAAACCACGTGGACACGGGATCATCCAGCCGCAGCCTGCCCCGCTCCGCCAGCACCATCGCAGCCGCAGCCGTGAACTGCTTGGACACCGAACCCACGCGAAACGCCATCTCCGTCGTCACCGGCGTGGCGGGCGCAAGCCGCGCGCTGCCGAACGCGCCCGTGTACACCACCTTGCCGTTCTGCACGATACCCACCTGTGCGCCGGGAATGCCGCTCTTGGCCAGCGCATCCTTCACCGCAGCCTCCAGCTTGGCCTTCGTTGCGGGTAGCAAACCCGCCTGCTGCGCAACTCCCACGCTGGAAACGCAGCCCAGCACGACCGTCCATACCGCAGAGCGAAGCCGACCCCGCCGGTACAAAACCGGAAACAACGATGCAATGATCATGGAATGTTTATACCCGGCTCCCGCGAGCCAACAAAATCTGCATCTTACATGGGGTAGGCCAGCGATGCCGGCGGCCACAGAACGGAGAAGTTATGGTCCCATCAGACGTTATTCACAAGACTCGCAAGTCGCTCAAAGCCCGCGTCGCACTGCTGCTGACGCCCGCATTGTTTCTCATGATCTCAAGCGCACCGCAGGCCGCCGCGCAGTATGACCACAGCCGCGATCACTTCTACAACGGAGCCCGCGACGGTTCGCGTGGAGGCTACTACGATCACGGCCATGATCGCGGCTACGATGACCGTTCTCACCAGGGCGGCATTGGACCCGGCAAGGGCGCGCTCATCGGCGGCGGTGGCGGAGCCGCACTCGGCGCCATCTTTGGCGGCGGAGCCAAGGGCGCCCTCATCGGCGGCGCGGCGGGCGCGGGCATCGGCGCCATAGCTGGCAAAGCGCATCAGGATAACCAACGCGACCGCTACTACCCGCGCTAGCGCAGTTTTCAGCGCCCTCCTGACCTCAAGCTACGTAAGAACGGCACGATCAGAACGAAAGGAACAGCATCATGACGAGTCTTCACAAGCTGGCTGCCTGCGCCGCACTCAGCTCCAGCCTTCTTCTCCCCGCCTTCGCTCAGAACAACCTGGAACCGCGCTCCGCCCAGGGCCAGACCGCGGGCCCGCAGAACTGGTCCAAGGAGCAACTGCTCACCTCTACCGTTCATCAGGCATGGCTGCTCAGCAGTAAGAATGAGGCCACTTTCTTTGAGATGGTGCAGCAGCTCGCCGAGCTCTCCGCCACCAACCGCGGCATCAACCTGCCGGATGATGAAGCGACCGGTCGCCGCTTTGGCAACTACGTCAAGACCGCCGCCAAGGCCGACACCGATCAGCTTCTCTACGCAATCGTCGACAAGGCCGTCGTGATGACCTCCAAGGCGACCATTCACAAGGCAGGCCAATCCCGCTAAGCATGACAGCCGCACACAAGCCCACTCCGCATTACTCCGCGGCGTGGGCTTTCTTCTTGGCCGCCGCCTTCTTTCTTGCAGCCGGATCGATCGGCAACGCCTCCTGGATGCACAGGCGCAGATACCTCGCCACCCGCGCATCGCTCAGCGCCTCCGGATCGAAGAGCCGGTTCAGCGCCATCCCGTCCATCACCGCCGTCAGCGCCAGCGAGCCCGCGCGATGCTCCGCCGTCGTCTGCTTGACCTCCGGCAGCAGCTCGCGGATCTCCGGCAAGGAGCAGCGCTCCCGCATCAGCGCATGCAGATCTGCAAGCCGCTTGCGACGCCGCGGATGACGAATGGCATAGCCCTTGAACTCCAGGCTCAGCAGTGCGCGCCGGCGATCCTTGATCAGCTCTCCCAGGTACCCGGCCAGCGCATCCAGCTTCTGCTCCGGCGTGGTGAAACCCTTGATCAGCGCCCGCAGCCGCTCGATATCCAGCGTAATGTCTTCCTCAAAGATGGCGAAGAAGACATCCTCTTTATCCCGGAAGTTCGCATAGAATGCGCCGCGCGTCTTGCCGGACATGGACGCAATATCCTCAATCCGGGCCGTCTCAAAGCCATCGCGAGCGAAGATCGTTCGCGCCGAATCCACCAGATGCGCCCGCGTCACCAGGGCCCGTTCCTGCTTGTTCGGTGTCGAATAAGTGGATTTTTTTGAAACCCTTGCACCTGCCTTGAATCCAACAGACTCAAGTTTCAAATCGCGCATACGCAACCCCGCGTCTCACGATTTATACATACATGAATGTATCAATTGCCGCAACACCCCGAAGCAACGCGCAGCAGGATGTGCCCCGCCATAAGCCGATGAGGGCACATCACCGGAGCATCATGGGAAATCGCCGATGCTCGGACAGGAAAACGGGCAGGTTCGCCTACGCTCTGATTACACATGCTCTGATTTACATACGCTTTAGGAGCCACTCCATGACGACGCAGCACACTCCATCCACTGACCAGATTCGCACCACAGGCCGTCCCCGGACCGCTCCAGGCGTATCCTCCGCCGCCCTGACGGTTGCGAGGGCCGCCGCTCTTCTGGCCGCCGCTCTCCCGGCCGCTGCTCTCCCGGCCGCTGCTCTTTTGGCGGGCTGCGAAAAGAAGCCCGCCGCCGCCGGTCCGCCGCCGCCCATGCCCGTCACCGTCATGACCGCCCATCCCATGGACGTGCCGCTGCGCAACGAGTGGGTGGGCACGCTGGACGGCTTCGTCAACGCGCAGATTCAGCCGCAGGTCAGCGGCTACCTCATCAAGCAGACGTACAAGGAAGGTCTGCCCGTCAGCAAGGGGCAGGTCCTCTTCCAGATCGACCCGCGGCCCTTCCAGGCGCTCGTCGATCAGGCGCTCGGCCAGGTCGCGCAGGCCAAGGGTCAGGTCGCGCAGACGCAGAGCCTGGTCACGCAGTCGCAGGCCCAGCTCGGACTCGCCGAGATCAACGTCAACCGCGATACCCCGCTCGCACAGGCCCGCGCCATCGCCAAGAGCCAACTGGATAACGACACCCAGACCCGCGAGGCCAACAAGGCCGCGGTTGCAGCCGCGCAGGCGCAGGTCCAGGCCGCGCAGGCCTCCGTTAAATCCGCTGAGGCGCAGGTTGAGACCGCCCGCCTCAACCTCGGCTTTACCCAGGTGCGTTCGCTCATCTCCGGCGTCGCCGGCCAGGCCACCTTGCAGGTCGGCAACCTGGTTAGCCAACAGTCGGTCCTTACCAACGTCTCCCAGTTGGACCCCATCAAGGTCTACTTCTCCATCTCAGAGTCCGAGTACCTTGCGCTGACCAAGCAGGCCCGCACCGGCCAGAGCGACCTCCTACATGGCGCCTCCAGCGTGCCGCTCACGCTCACGCTGGCCAACGGCCAGCTTTACCCCAGCAAGGGCCGCATCCAGTATGTGGATCGCCAGGTGAATGCGCAGACCGGCGCCATCCGCATCGCCGCTGTCTTCCCGAACCCCGGCAACGTCCTCCGCCCCGGCCAGTTCGGACGTATCTCCGCGGAGACGGAGGTCAAGCACAATACCCTCCTGGTCCCGCAGGCCGCCGTGCAGGAGCTGCAAGGCCAGCAGCAGGTCTACACCGTCGCTGCCAACAAGACCGTGCACATCGCCAACATCGTGCTCGGACCGCAGGTTAACAACCAGAGCGGCAACTTCTGGATCGTTGCTGGCGGCCTTGCGCCGGACACAGAGGTCATCACGGACAACCTGCTGAAGCTGCGCGAGGGCTCCCCCGTGAACCCGCACGCGGCTCCGCCCAGCGCCCCCACGGCAAACCCTACAACCCAGTCGG
>CAXTRZ010000063.1:7809-10857 GCA_964246715.1 uncultured Acidobacteriaceae bacterium
GCCGTTGCGCCCACAAGCGAAGCCGTCACATCGGCTGGGAGGTAACGAATGTCAAAGTTCTTTATCAACCGCCCTATCGTTGCGATTGTCATCGCCATCCTCACCGTCATCCTCGGCACGGTGTCGATGTTCACCCTCGCCACCGCGCAGTTTCCGGACCTCATCCCCACGGAAGTCGTGGTCACCGCCACCTATCCCGGCGCGGACGCCAAGACCGTCTCGCAGTCCGTCGCCACGCCCATCGAGCAGCAGATGAATGGCGTCGACAACTCCATCTACATGAACTCGGTCAGCGCCAATAACGGCGTCGTCCAGCTCTTCGTCGACTTCGACGTCAAGACCAGCCCGGACATCGACCAGGTCCTCGCGCAGCTTCGCGTCGACCAGGCCCAGTCGCAGCTTCCAGCGCAGGTCACCACCGCCGGCCTAACCGTGCAGAAGGCGCTCACCTCGCCGCTGATGCTCGTCGCCGTCAACTCGCCCGGCGGCCAGTTCGGCCAGGACTTCCTGACCAACTACGCCATCATCAACCTGCAGGACCAGATCACCCGCGTCAAAGGCGTCAGCCGCGTGCAGGTCTTCGGCGGCCAGTACGCGCTTCGCGTTTGGGTCGATCCGGACAAGCTCGCCAAGCTCGGCGTCACCGCGCCGGAGGTCATCCAGGCCATCCAGACCCAGAACAACGTCAACCCCGCCGGGCAGATCGGCGCGGAGCCCATCCCCAAGGGCCAGCAGTTTACCTACACCGTCCGCACGCAGGGCCGCTTGGTCAAGCCGGAGGAGTTCGGCGCCATCGTCCTGCGCGCCAACCCGGACGGCTCCATCCTCCACCTCAGTGACGTCGCTCGCATCGAGCTTGGCGACCAGGCCTATGCCATCTCCGCGCGTTACAACCAGAACCCCTCCGGCGTCATGGCCATCTATCAGCTTCCGGGCTCGAACGCCGTGGAGACGGCCAAGCTGGTCAACGCCCGCATGGCCGAGCTCTCCAAGACCTTCCCCCCGGGCATCTCGTATGACATTCCGCTGGACACCACCAAGGCCGTCAGCGCCGGCATCCACGAGATCATCATCACTCTCGTCGAGGCTCTCGCGCTCGTCGTCATCGTCGTCTTCATCTTCCTGCAAGGCTGGCGCGCGACGCTGATCCCGCTCCTGGCCGTCCCCGTCTCCCTCATCGGAACCTTCATCATCTTTCCGGCGCTGGGCTTTTCCATCAACACCCTCTCGCTCTTCGGCCTCGTGCTCGCCATCGGCCTCGTCGTGGATGACGCCATCATCGTCGTTGAAGCCGTCGAGCACCACATTGAAGAGGGCATGGAGCCCCGCGCCGCCACCGAGAAAGCCATGGAAGAGGTTGGCGGCCCCGTCGTTGCCATCGCCCTGATCCTCGCGGCCGTCTTCATCCCCACCGCCTTTATTCCCGGTATTACCGGGCGGCTCTATCAGCAGTTCGCCGTCACCATCGCCATCTCGGTGCTGATCTCGGCCTTCAACGCCCTTACCCTCTCGCCGGCGCTCGCGTCGCTGCTGCTCAAGCCCAGGACGGAGGACCAGAAGAACAACAAGGGCCTCTTCGGCAGGCCCTTCGGCTGGTTCAACAAGTTCTTCGGCCGCACCACGGACAGCTTCGTCCACACCTCGGACGTCCTCATCCACAAGTCGTATCTCGCCATGCTCGGCCTCGCCGTCATTGCCGTGTTGGGCGTCTTGCTGGGCGGCACCTTGCCCGGCGGCTTCCTCCCCACGGAAGATCAGGGTTATATGTTCCTCGCCCTGCAGCTTCCGGACGGCGCCTCCGCGCAGCGCACTGACGCAGCCGAGCAGAAGATCACCGCCGCACTGCTCAAGACCTCCGGCGTCCAGGGCGTCATCGCCGTCAACGACTTCTCCCTCCTGACCCAGGTCCAGAGCACTAACTCCGGCTTCTTCTTCGTCGCCCTCAAGCCTTGGGAGGCCCGCAAATCCAAGCAGGAGCAGATCGGCGCGCTGACCGGCAGCATCCAGGGTCAGCTCAACGGCGACGCAGATGGCTTCGCCTTCGCCTTCCCGCCGCCCTCCATCCCCGGCATCGGAACCTCCGGCGGCGTCACCATGGTCATTGAGGATCGCTCCGGCAAGGATGATCCCGCCACCCTCAGCCAGAACCTCTACGGCTTTCTCGCCGCGGTCAACAAGCTGCCTGAAGTCGCCGTCGCCCAGCCCTCCTACTCGCCCGCCGTGCCGCAGCTCTACGCTGACGTTGATCAGGAAAAAGTCCTGCAGCAGCAGGTTCAGCTCTCTGACGTCTACAGCACCATGTCCACCTTCATGGGCGGATACCTGGTCAACTACTTCAACCGCTTCGGCCGCCAGTGGCAGACCTACGTGGAAGCCGAGGGCACCAGCCGCACCAACATCAACAACATCAACCAGTTTTACGTGCGCAGCGCCAACGGCGGCCAGGTCCCGCTCAGCTCCCTGGTCAAGGTCAAGCAGATCACCGGCCCGGAGTACATCTTCCGCTTCAACGAGTTCAACGCCGCGCAGGTCAACATCACCGGCAAGCCCGGATACAGTTCCGGCCAGGTTCGCGCGGCGCTGGAGAAGACGTTCGCCGAGACCATGCCACCCGGCGCCGGATACGACTACTCCGGCATCTCTTACCAGGAGGACCAGGCGCAGAAAGGCATCCCCACCTACGCCGTCTTCGGGCTCTCCCTGCTCTTCGTCTTCCTCATCCTGGCCGCGCTATACGAGTCCTGGACCCTGCCCTTCAGCGTCCTGCTCAGCACCCCGGTCGCCATCCTTGGCGGATATCTCGCGCTCCACATCCGCTCCTTGGAAAACGACATCTTCGCCACCATCGGCATGGTCATGCTGATCGGCCTCTCCGCCAAAAACGCCATCCTCATCGTCGAGTTCGCCAAAGCGAACTACGAATCCGGCATGAGCATCTCGGAGGCCGCGCTCAGCGCCGCTCGCCTGCGCTTCCGCCCCATCACCATGACCACGGCCGCGGCGCTGCTGGGCGCGTTGCCGCTCGCGTTGGAGAACGGCGCCGGCAGC
>CAXTRZ010000063.1:10867-11227 GCA_964246715.1 uncultured Acidobacteriaceae bacterium
GCCCCATCCTCATCACCGCGCGCGCCTTCGGCTTTGGCTGCCGGCCGCTCTGGTTCGCCTCCGGCCCCGGCGCGGTCAGCCGCCGCATCCTCGGAACCACCTTCATCGGCGGCACCTTCCTGTCCACCGCCATCGGCCTCATCTTCATGCCCGTCACCTTCTCCGTCGTCGAGTACCTCACGCACCGCTTGGCACGCGGCGGCAGCGGAACCACCATGGACTCCAAGGCCGACTTCGATCCCGTCGCCGCAGGCAAAGCCGCTGGAGGCCACCCCGCCACCGCACCCCGCAGCTCGACCGAAGGAGGTCAGGCATGAAAACTTCGTCCCTTGCAACACCCCGGGTGCCCCATGTCTCGCC
>CAXTRZ010000064.1:0-11167 GCA_964246715.1 uncultured Acidobacteriaceae bacterium
GGTTGCGGGTTGATCTGCGCGTCCCAACGCAAACCGGCGGTGAGGAAGAGATTGGGGCGAAGGCTGGTGCGGGCGCTGGCGTAAAGACCAAGGTGAGTGACGGTGGCCTGGTAACGGACGTCGCCTGTGATGAAGGTTTGCTGGAAGCGACGGGGGGTATTGCCGAGGAAGTCCGCGAGGGAGTTGTAGTCAAAGCGGCCGTTGCTGTTAAACTCCTGTTGCTCGTAGGCGGGTTCGACGGCAAGAGCCGCTCCAAAAGCGAGGGCGTTGTGTCCCCGGCTGAGGGTCGCGTCATCCAGAATCTGGGTGCGCTGGGAGGTGTAGAGATGCTGGCCTGCGGAGTCGCCGCCAAAGATGCCGAAGCCGTTGACGAACTGCTCCGGCGCACTGGAATTCGGAGTAAGGTCGCGATGATCAGAAGACCATGCGACGACGGCCGAGTTGAAGAGGGTGTTCGTGATGTTCGTTGTAAGCCCGATGCGACTGGTAAGGCTTTGGCCGCTCCACGAGGAAGCGTGACCAAGGGTGCCCATCGAGCGGGAGAGGCCGTTATCCGTGTTCGAGGATCGGATGCGATTGAGCCCAAGCTCCAGGCTCAGGGCAGACGCAGGGGTGAGGTTATAGTCGAGGCGGCCGAAGCCCGCAGTCGGAGTCTGGCGGCCGACGATCTGCTGCTGCTGGATGAGGAGCGTAGCTGGAACCACGGTGGCGGGGGACTGTGGATCGAAGGCGGTGTAGAAGGGAGTGTTCGAGAACGCCTGCTCAAAGCTAAGGAGATAGAAGGAGCGATCCCGGTGAATGGGCCCGCCGTAAGACGCGCCGAAAGCGTTCTGGGTGTTCTGAAGCGACCGTCCAAAGGCATCCGTCGAGGTGAACTGGGTTGGGCGGCCGCTGTAGAAGGCCTCGCCGCGCCGCCGGTTTCCTCCACCCTTGGTGGCGAGGTTGATAAGGCCGGAGGAGGTCTCGCCCGTGGCCGCGTCGACTCCGGTGCGAACGATCTCAAACTCGCGAACAGCCGTGAGTGGAAGAAACATCTCGCGGTCGGATGCTCCGCGTGCGCCGCCCAGCAGCGGACTTGAGAAGTTGGTGCCGTCAACAGTGATGCCGAGCTGCGCGGGCCGTTGCCCGTTGAGCACGACGCCGAAGCTGTCGTCATCTTCCTGCGCTGCGGCCGCAAGCGACGTGAACTGTTGCAGGTCGCGCGCTCGGTTGGGCAGGTAAGTGACGGTCAGCCCGGGTAGAAAGCTCGACACCGAAGCCTCCGCGGTGTTAGCAGGCGGGGCGGTAGTATTGCCTTCAACACTGTTGCCTCGGCCTGTGACTGAGGCTGCCTGTTCCACGGGCTCCGGACGAAGCTGCAGGACGACTTGCCGACTGCTGCCGACTGTCACGGTAAGTCGTAACGGCGGACGGGCGGACAGCCCTGCGCCGCGAGCCTCGACAACGTAAGCTCCCGGAACAAGGCCATCGGCGCGGAAGCTGCCATCGTGCGTGGAGACCAGAGTGCGGATGGTTCCAACATCGGTGTTGCGAATTGTGATCTGCGCAGTCGGCATGAAAGCGCCGGACTGATCCACCACACGCCCAAGCATGGAGCTGAGCGTGGCTTGGGCAACTACCGGCGTCGTTGCAACAAGAGCGACGACGCCGGACAGAGCAAGCAGAGCGAGGCTGAGGTGTCGGGACCGCATCAGAAATCTACACTCACCAGGAACTGAAGCTGCCGCGCGGGAAGTTGCGAGGCAACTCCAAGTACGGGTGATCCGAAGCCGGTACCTGCTGCAGCCCCGTTGCCGTAAGTGCCGCTGTAGGCAACGAAGTTGGCGTGGTTGAGAACGTTGAAGGCCTCGGCGCGTAGGTTGAGTTGAACCCGTTCGTGATAGAGCGGGAAGGCGCGGGACAGGTAAGGATCGACCGAGAAAAGGCCGTTGCCGCGCCCGGTATTCCGCCCCACGACGGCGCCATGGATAACCGGACGATCCGTGGTGGCGCCAGTATCTCCGCTGTTCGTCGTGCCGGTAACGAAATTGTAGGGCAGGCCTCCTGCAAAGGTGCCTACGCCGCCAAAATGGACCTTGAACGGCGCGACATACTCGCCGCTCAGTACGAAGCGATTCCGCTGATCGTAAATAGCATTGCCGTACTCCTGGCGGCCTGTCAGGTTCGCGTCATTCGGGTTCTGCGCGGTTGTATCCGGGTCCACGTTGTCCAGCGTATGCGACCACGTATAGCTCGCGAGCATCGAGAACCCATGAGCAAAGGTATGGGTAAGATTCACATCGAGTGCGTTGTAATGGAGATAGCCGTCGTTCACGTCCGTCTGGATGACGCTGTAGAGCGGTGTGATGGCCGGCTTCGCTTGGCTCGAAACCGCGCAGTTGAGTCCACGCTGAGCGTAGAAGTAAATCCAATAGGGACGGCTGCAATTAGCGTCAGTCACATTGCGCGTCTGGCCTGGCGCAGTTCGAATGTAAGGTGAAGGCGCGTCAACATCAAGCGGACGATTGATGCGCAGCGTGTGAGTGCCAACGTAATCCAGGCTCAGGAGCCAATTCGGCGCGAGCCTCTGTTCCAGCGAGACCGTGTACTGCTCCGAGTATGGGTTCAGCAGGTGGCTGGGATAGTTCGGCAGCACGGAGGTGGGGAAATACTGGCTCAGGTAGGCTGGCTGGCCGGGCCGCACATAGAGGCTTCGCAGGGGAACGACGCCGCCGGCCGGAAATGCAGGCAGGGGAGCCGCGGCCACCGACGTGGGAAAGCCAACCTGGCCGGGCGTGGCCGTATAGGTAAACACGCCGGTCGGTTCGCCCAGCGCGTAGCTGGCGAAAGAGTCATCCACAATCTGCGAGTGATAGATACCGAACCCAGCACGCAGGATGGTGTTTCCGGCACCGGTCAGGTCATAGGAAAAGCCTGCGCGGGGAGCGAAGTTGCGCGTGCCATCCGTGAAAGTCTGACGCTCATACCGCATGCCGGCGTTGAGGGTAAGCCGCTTGGTCATACGGAAGTCGTCCTGGACGAACAGGGCCCAAAGCTGATCGTTGACGGTATAATTCGCATTGCCGAAGCTTTGCTGGTAATTCGCGACATTGCCGAGATTGTTCAGGTAGGCGGGGCTCTCGCAAACCGAGGCGGCCTGGGTGCAGGTGTTGTACGTAAACTTGCCCAGGAAGATCGGTCCGCCGAACTCCTTGCTGTTGCCTCCGTTGTGCGCCGCAATCACATCGCCGCCGAGGCTGATCTGGTGGCGTCCGCGCGTAAGAGACAGCGTTTCGGCCACCTCATACTGCCGGTTCATCAGCAGCGCAGACTGCGAGGTTCCGGAAGTGAACGTACCGCCGGAGGAGATGGGCACCACATACTGCGTGCTGTAGACCACCGGATCGAACTCCGTGATGGGTGAGGCAAGCTGAAACTGGGCACGGACATTGTTAACCACGCGCGGGCTCAGCACAGCGGTCTCCCCCATGGCCACCGAGTAGGTGCGGCGATGGAAGACGCGCGCGACATTCGCCAGGGATGCGCCGCCGACGATACCGTTGGGATTGGTGTCGTAGAACAGGTCCAAATCGCCGCGGACAAAGGCATTATTGTGCTCGTTGAGCTGGCGATCAAAGCGGAGAAAACCGTCCCAGCCGCGGTAACGGCCCAGGTAGCTGCCAGGCGCAAGCGGCGAGGTGATAGGCGACGCCTTGAGCTGACGGTTGAACTCTGCAGCGCTGGAAAAGTAGGTCTTCTGCGCGATGGGGCCTGAGAGCGCGAGGGCGGACTGGCCCAGGGTGTCGCTGGTCACGTCATTTCCGCTGGCAGCGTTGGCGGTGGTAAAGCCGGATAGGTGGGCCTCCGGGCCGCTGGGCCGCCAGAGCTCGAGCGCCTGGCCATGGAAACGGTCGGAGCCGCGCTTGGTCAGCACGTTGACTACGGTGCCGGTGCTTCCGCCGTACTCGGCGGAGAAGCTGTTGGTAAGCAGATTCATCTCGCCCACGGCGGCAAGCGGGACGTTCGTAAAGATCGTCTGGCGCCCCCAAAAGTCGTCCCCGTTGAGCCCGTCGATCTCAAACCACGTCTGCCGGCGGCCCGCACCGTTCGTGGTGAAGAGATTCTGGTTCATAAAGATATCGCCTTGGTTGACGGCGGGGCGGTTGGCCGCGCTGAGCAACGGAAGGTAGGTGATGCGGCGGCTCGGCAGCGGAGTCTCTTCAAGCTGCCGCCGGGTAAGATCGATGCCGAGCTGCGGTTGGTCAGAGCGCAGATCGGTCGCGTCGCCTGTGACAATCACAATCTCATCGGCCGCGCCCACACTCAGCGTCAGGCTGACGCTGGCGGTGGTGCCGCCTGCCAGCTCAATGCGGTTGCTGGAGGCGGGGGCAAAGCCTGTTTTTTCCGCGGTAATGGAGTAGGAGGTCGCGGCTGGCAGGCCGGCGAAGGAGAAGCGGCCGGCGGCGTCGGTGTGGGCGTTGCGTACAAAGCCGCTGCGGCTGTCCTTCACGGTGATCAGCGCGTCCGCGACGAAGGCGCTGGTGGCGTCAGTGACGGTGCCCTGAAGGACCGACGTATCCGGCGTCTGGGCGTGCAGCGACGGCGCTAGAGCGAGAGCTGTCAGGCAAGAGCCGACAAGGATCCTCGAAGTAGTCAAGCTTCCTCCTAGGGTGTTGGTTGCGTGTAGCAGAAGACGCTTGGCGGCGGCATCTGGTTTCACGGTTTGCATGGTCGCACGGCAGTTAGCTCCGGGTCGAGGGAGAGCCTAGAGAGTTCAACCAGCTCGGAGGGCCGAAGGGATGCACTGCGCTTGAGGAATGATGAGGCAAGTGTATCGTGTGAGAGACGAAAGACAATACGGGAGACGGAAGCCGGATGACTCTGCTGGATCTTTGCTCCTATCTGGGCCTGGGCGCGGTCGGTGCGGTCGCAATCAACATCTTATTGGGAATGTTGATTGCCCTGCGCTACAGCCCGGTGCGGTTGTGGCCGCACCGGAAGATCAATCTGTTCCTGCTCCATCAGTGGACTGCCTATGTGGCGGTGATATTCGCCGTGGCACATCCGGCGGTCTTGCTCTGGTTACGATCCCCAAGCTTTTCTCTCATTCAGGTGCTATGGCCCATTCACTCATACCTGCAGCCGAAGTTGAACCTGGCGGGAGCCGTGGCGTTGTATCTGGTGCTTGTGGTGCTGGTGAGCTCGTTGCTGCTGAGCAGGATGGGGCGGCCACTATGGCGTAGGCTGCATTACCTGGTCTATCCGAGCGCGGTACTTCTCTTCCTGCATAGCGTGTTGACGGACCCGGAGCTGAAGAATGGCCATCCCGACCTGCTGGATGGCGGCAAGGTCTTTCTCTTCGGGAGCCTGCTGGTGATTCTTGCCGCAACCTGGATACGAATCAGGCTCCGGGGACGAGGGCTCAGAGCAGCGCAGCGCACTCCCTCCACCTAGCGCCGCTCTCCCATTGCTGCACTTCGTCATTCTCCTTGGAGGCCCACCTCCAGAAAGTGCTCACATAAAAACGCACGCCAAGGGCCAAACTCCACCACCAGCGCCCGTAAGTCCTTTGTTTCTCCATCCACAAGAAAAATAACACCATACACATGGTGAAACCCGAGCCAATCGCGGGTTTTACCATAGCCATCAATGTCATTTGGCCACGGTAACTGTACATAAATCCACGTTCTGCGCTCAATTCACCACAACTCGGCGGCAGACGAAATGGAGGGCATGGAAGTTGGTGGTGTGGCCAGGATGGAGGCTGGCTTCATGGTGTTCGCAGCCAGATATCTTCCAGCAGGTCAACGGAGGAAGTCAGCGTCTGGCCGCCTGCGGTGAGCCGGATCATGTAGGTTCCGGGCTCCAGGACCGGGCCCACGGGTGTCGGACGAAAGCCTTCCCCTCCCCCTCCGCCGCCTGCCGTGGGGACGAAGGGCACCTTGGTTGGCTCCGCCGCTGCGGCGCCCGCCGGCAGCGGCGGGGCATTTGGGTCGGTTGGGACCATCTCTGGGATGGGACGGTTGGGGCGAGCCGGCTGGGTGACGGCTGGGACCGGTCCGCGCATGTTCCACTGGAAGCTGTTGAGACCGGCCTTGATCTCGATGTCCATGGTGCTGACGACCTTATCGGCCTGAAGAAATTCGATCTTTGCCTTGCCAACACCGGTCTTCGAGAGCACGCGGATGGCGGTGCCTCCTTGCGGATTGACTCCGACAAACTCACGATTGGCCACATGGCGCTGGGCTTGGGGATCGTTTTTCCAAAGAATGGCCGGGCGCGGCTCGAAGAGAGTGAGACTGGAGCCTTCGGCTTTCTTGAGGTGTTCCAGTGGAGCGATGTCGTCCATGATCCAGATGGAACGGCCATGGGTGCCTACAATCAGATCGCGGTCCCGCGGATGAATCAGGATATCGTCGACGCGCACGCTGGGCATGCCGTTCATGAACCTCTCCCATGACTTGGAGCCATCGAGGGAGACGAACATGCCGAACTCAGTGCCTACAAAGAGGAGATCAGGGTTCTCTAGATCTTCGCGCAGCGCGTTGATGTTGCCGTTGGTTGGCAGGTTGGCTGTGACGTTAGTCCAAGTGGCACCATAGTCGGTGGTCTTGTACAGGTAAGGGGCCCAGTCGTCTTCGCGGTGGGCATCGAGCGCTACGTACGCCGTCGCCGGATCGAAGTGCGAGGGCTCAATCCGCGAGATCTGGATGTAACCTTGCGGCGCTCCGGTGATGTTGGCGTAAACGTTGGTCCAGGTATCCCCGCCATCCTTGCTGATCTGTAGATTGCCGTCATCAGTGCCGATCCAGAGAATGCCCGGCCTGGATGGAGATTCGCGGACCTGTGTGATGAGCGAGCTCGAGGAGTAGCCGTCGTGCTTGGCGACCATGGGCTTGTCGCCGGGAACGCCCATGATCGGCCTGTCCGCAGACCAGCGGGGAAGATTCTTGGTGAGGTCCTTGGTGTTCATCGTCCATGAGTCACCGCGGTTCGTACTCTTAAAAAAATATTGTGCGGCCATGTAGACGACCGCGGGGTTGTGCGGGCTGATCTCAAAGGGAGCGTTCCAGTAAAAGCGGAACGGCGCGATGTCCTTGGGAGCGTTGACGACGTTGGGTGGGCTTTGCCTGCCAAATCCGCCTCCACCACCACCAGCTCCAGGGGTTGCATTGGGAGCGGCGCCTTGCGCTCCGCGTCTCCCTCCACGACGAGGTTCGTCAGGCGACCCCGGTGCCGCAGGAGTAGTCGCAGGTAGGGTTTGAGCAGCTACCGCCTCGGCAGGGGCTGATCCCGCGGTGGGATTGGTAGCCGCCGGGTTGGTGGGGGTGGGATTCTCATTGGACGGCGGCGGAGTGGCCGCGTTGCCTGCTCCGGCGGCCGGCACCGCTGCCGCGGGCTGCGGAGCTACCGTCGGCTTTATGCTCTTGACCGTAGCGTTGCGGAGATCGTGACGGGACATGTTGCCGTCCTGCAACTCGGCATATACGATAGCCCAGTCGGTCGGATCCTGGCGGGTGGAGAAGCCGTCCCCTCCGGAGACGGTGAACCAGTCTGTATTCACCGGGCCAACCGACCCTCGCAGCGCGCTCGGGCCGCACCATGCATTGTTATCCTGCAGGCCGCCACACACGTAGTAGGGATGCCGCATGTCGGCGGAGACCTGGTAGAACTGGCCCACTGCAATATCGTTGTGGTAGTCCCAGGTAAAGCCGCCGTCGAAGCTGATGTCCAGACCTCCGTCATGCCCGACCGCAACAATGCGCGTGTCGTTCGGGTTGATCCAGATGGCGTGATAGTCGGTATGAGAGGCGGTCAAACCTTTCCAGGTCTTGCCTCCGTCGAGCGACATCTGGCCCGGAGTGCCTCCAACGAAGAGCTTGTTGACGTTTTTGGGATCGACCCGAATCTGGCTGAAGTAAGTCGGACGCTGATTCTGGTTGCTCAGAAAGGTCCAGGTCTTGCCGCCGTCGTCGGATCGAAAGACGCCATTCCCGTTTGGATTGGGCGGTGGAGGTCCGTTGCGCGTTGTGCCAGCCGCCGCAGTCGTGCCCGCTGCCGGAGCTTGGCTCGCTGCCGGAGTTTGGCCTTGGCCTGCGCCGGGTGCAGGCGCAGCTATAGCTGCTCCTGGCACGGCGGCAGCTTCGCCTGCAGGGCGTGCGGAGGCGCCTCCGCCGCAAACCCCACGGCCCGGAGGCGCCGGGCCACCCGCGGCTGTGGTGCCTCCGCCTGTGCCCGCGCTCGCGCCGGCTTCAACCTGAGCAAAGAGAGTGGTGGGCTTGGCACGGAAGATGCTGATCGCGATGCGTCCGTAGAGGCCGTCCTTGGGTTTGGGCCAACCCGGGCCATCCAGCTTGGTCCAGGTGTTGCCGCCGTTGGTTGACTTCCACAGAGCGCCGTTGGGGCCGCCGCCGTTGTAACCCCAGCCGTTGCGGCGCCGCTGGAAGGAGGTAGCGTAGATAATTTTGGGATTGGAAGGATCGATCGCAACGTCGTTGAAGCCGGTGTCGGGATCAATGTACTTGACGTTCTTCCAGGTGTTGCCGCCGTCGGTGGAGCGATAAAGGCCACGATCGGGGTTGGGTCCGAACAGATGGCCCGGGACGGCGACGAAGACGATGCGGGGGTTGGTTGGGTCGACTGCGATACGGTTGATGGATTGCGTTTTTTCGAGCCCGAGATGGTTCCAGGTTTTGCCGCCGTCCGTGGTACCCCAGACACCATCTCCAATGGAAGAGCTTTGCCGATTGTTCGGCTCACCCGATCCGACGTAGACCACATTCGGGTCAGAGGGTGCGACGGCAATTGCGCCGATGGACTCATTCGCAAAACCGTCGAATTGAGAGTGCCAATGGTTCCCACCGTCGGTGGATTTCCATAAGCCGCCCGTGGCGAAGCCAATGTACAACAGCATCGGGTCCTTCTCGGAGCCCTGGATGTCATCGAGACGGCCCATCATGACTGCGGGACCGATTGAACGGAACTCGAAGCTTTGCAGCAGCGGATTCGTGGATATGTTCGGCTTCGATTCTGCGGGTGAGCGACCCGCCTGTGCCTGAAGCAGACAGGTCGCCACTAAGCAGGTTGCCGCAATCTGGAGAAGAAATGAAGACCAGTAGGACTTGAACGGAGATGGCATAGAATCGATTTCTCCTGAGGAATTACCCGCACAGCATGATACGAACTGGTAGAGGATGTACTGGATACGGGCGTTGACAGGCACAGGTTGCAGCAGATGCCTTTTTATTTTGTGCTGTCATGTCATGGAGCGGCAGACTTGAGAATACGCTTAGACTCCTGCTCTATGGCTGCGGTGAGATCAATGAAAGTTGCCGCATGAAGCGAACGGTCTAACCACAACAAAGATCGGGCAGGTCGCTTCGCGTCCACCCATCGGGTGCACTTTGGGTTACAAGGTGGATGTTGACATCATCTACGTGGACGCCGACGAGGCCTCCTTCCCCGGCCGGTAAATTTCTGTCCGCCTCTACCAAAAAGGCTGGCAGAAAAGGCAGATCGGCGATCTCGATGACTGGGACACGTAAGCCTGTGAACTCACTGAACGTCCGCAATGCTTTTCTTTCAGCTCGATCAGGGAATGCTGTCTATGCTTTGGCTGTGGACAGCCGATTCCCAAACAGCCGGGCGGGGTTGTCCCGGAGGACCGCAAGTACATCTTCACCGTCTATACCTCCAGCACGCATAAACGGCATCATGCTCCTGGGATCGGTTGAAGGTGAATCGCTTCCGAAGAGCAGCTGATCTATTCCGAAGGCTTGACGGGCACTCACAAGGACGGCAGGATCCGGCAAAAGATTGATGTCATAACTAAATCGCCTAAGTTCCGCGATGAGCGAACCATTCTCTCCATACTCTGCCAGCAGTGACTTTCCCTTGAATCGTCCTCCAAGCCAGATCACACGTTGTAACAAGAATGGCAAAGCTCCTCCCAGGATGCCTATGATCACTCGCAGCCGCCGGCGTGCACGGCACAGGTTGGCAAGGCGCAGCGCAACTGTCGCAATCTCCGCAGCACTCCCAATGGTCACGGCAATCCCGGGGTCTTCCATGCCCGCAAGGCCGGGCTCGCTACCGCACAAGATGCCGCCGGGGTGAACATAGACCACAGCTGCCCGTTGATCGAGTTCGGACCACATCTCAGAGAAGGCGGGATCGTCGAGTGATTGGCCCAGGGCCGAACAACCGACGTGAATTCCGGAAAATTTCAATTCGTCGAGGCAGCGTACGGCTTCCGCCGCCGCGGCTTCAGGATGCGGCAAAGGCACGCTGCCAAACGCCGCGAAGCGCCCGCTGTACCGATGAACGATGCCGTGGTACGTGTCGTTGACCTCGCGTGCGGCTGCAACGGCCAGAGTTGGAACCCTTAAGTAGGGGCTGTTGGGACCTGTACTGAGTATCTGTACGTGGATGCCGGCTTGATCCTGTCCTTCGACCATCGCTTGCAGGGTATTCTCGTCATGCGCAGCGCCAAAGACCGGCCCGTTGGCCTCGCGCAGTCGCGACAGATAGGTTGCTGGAACATGATGGGCGTGCACGTCGATGTTCACGTAAGTTTCCCTCGCGTTTGTTTATCGGTTTGCGACTCGTGCCATGACCGGTGAAGAAGTTAGTTAAACTCCGGAAAGACACCCTGCATCGAGACTGGGGAACGCTTCAGCCAGAGCCTTTAACATCCTTCTTCTTCGACCCTTTCATCTTGGCATAGCAATTAGAGGTGACAAGCTGTCGGTGATGCTCAAGATCACGCCCAACCTGGCGCTCGGAAGTCCTCTATGGGCGATGTCTTGTGATAGGCCTTCTGGAAGAAGATCAACGGCTTCGCTGTCCGAACTACGGTCAGTTCCAGTGGTCGGGCCAAGACGATGGTGTGATCGCCTGCCTCAAGCTCCTGGTCCACCACACAGTGAGCCCAGGCGAGGCATCCTCTCAGGATGTTCGCCTCGCCTTCCTGAAAGACTATGTTGCGGAATTTCTCCGGGGACCAGCCCGAGAGTGTCTGACTCAATCGCCGTTGATCACTTGCGAGAATATTGGCGGTAAATCGGCCTAGCGACTGGACAGCGGCCCACGAGCGGGAATCCTTCTTGACCATGAAGCTGACGAGCGGGGGATCGAGGGATACCGAAGAAAAGGTACCTACCACCAAACCTACAGGGCCGGTAGAAGA
>CAXTRZ010000065.1:0-10668 GCA_964246715.1 uncultured Acidobacteriaceae bacterium
CGCCCGAACTCTTCATCGTTCCGTTCACCTCCACCGTTCTGGACGGTACAGCAAACCACATCTACGCCACGGTCCGGACCGCCGCTGATTCAGCTCCGCAGCTCGAAGGTGCTCTTGCAATGGAAAAGAGCGAAGCGACGGCGGCGAACCCAAATCCGGCTCTGACCACGGCACAGCTTGCCACCGTCGGCATCGGCGTAATTCCCACTGGACCCACAAAGCTCGGCGGAGCCTTCTTCTCGGTTGACCCCAACTTCAAGCAGCAGTACTCCATTCAGGGCAGCGCCAGCGTCACCCAGGAGCTTGCTCCGAATCTGTCCTTCGAGCTCGGGTATATCTACTACGGCGGCGTCCACATTCAGCTGATCCAGGAAGCGAACTTTGCGCAAACCGGGGCAGTGGATCCGTTCATTGGGCCCATCTACGCTCCCAAGCCGGGCACAACCGGCGGCGAGCCGAACTCGACCATCGTCCAGAACAATGAGACCACCTCCGCCGGGCACTCGACCTACAACGGCCTCACGGCTTCGCTGAGCAAGAAGTACGGCCACGGGCTGCAGTTCCAGGTGAACTACACTTGGAGCAAGGCCATCGACAACGTCAGCGATTTCAGCTCGCAGAGCACACCCTTCCGTCCCGGCCTGCTCAATCTGGATCGCAGCGTCTCGGACTTCAACATCAAGAACGCTCTCGTCGCCAACGCGGTGTATACCAGCCCCGTTCACCACAGCGGGGACAGCTTCGTGCGCAACCTCTATTCGAACTTCGTTGTCGCGCCCATCGTGCAGGTGCGCGATGGTGTGCCGTTCACGGAACTGGTCCCGGGTATCGGGGGTACGTATTCGAACGGAGCAACTCCGACAGCAGCCAATCCCAGCCCTCTTTCCGGAAACTCGTCCCACGTCAACGAGGCGCGTCCCTATCTGGAAGGCCGCAACCTCGGCATCGGCCCCGCTTACGCCACGTTTGACATGCGCATCTCGCGGGGCATCTCGCTCAAGCATGACTCGCCGTTGCGGCTGGATCTGATCGCCCAATCCTCGAACATCCTGAACCATACCAACTTCACCAGCGTGCAGAACATCTTTCCCAACACCGCCGTCACCAATGCGGCCGGCGTCACCACCTCCGCCATCGTGCCCACGCCGGAGGGCAACATTAACCTGCTCAACGGACCATACAACCTCAAGGGCTTCCGCCCAGTCGGCGCGGCGCAGCTCAGCGATCCGCTTGCCTTCAAGACAGCCGCCCCTCCGCGCCAGATCAGCTTCGGCCTGGAACTGGCTTTCTAACCGAACCTTAGCCGCGGAGTACGCACGCATGCAGGGCAACGCACTCAAGTACGTGCTGATAGAGAGCACTGGCAGCGGGATCGTCAACGGAATACTAAACTGCGCGGCTGCGTACGTGCTCTTTCGTGGCCGCAACCTCATCCCGGCCTCCGGCCCGGTCGGGCTGGTCCGGGATTCTATCGGCGAGACCTTCCTCGTCGTCTCGCTCAGCTATATGGTGGCGGCGTTGATCTCACGCCAGCGCCGTCGTGCTGGAACCTTGCCGGTTCGCGGCGACGCCAAGCACGCCCCTGCGCCCGGCAACATCTATCTCTGGTCCTTTGGACTTGGAATCATCTTCACCTGCGTCCTCGTTCCGCTGAACGCCCTGCTGCTCCCCCGCCTGTCGCCTAACGGATTTACTCTCACAGAGGTCATACTGTTCAAGACCATCTTCGGCGCAGTCCTGGGATTCATTGCGACCATCCTGGCCGTCAACAAAGCTCTGAACGAAGTTCATTCGCTGCCGCAGAGCCGGACCAGCTAAGCCCAGCCCCTAAGCCGCGCCGGAGCATCTAAGACCGCAACCTCATGATTGCAGCCGGCCAACGGGGCCTAACGCTCAAGGAAAGACAGTCACTCATGCCAGAACATGTCGACGTATTGATCATAGGCGCGGGCCTCTCGGGCATCGCCGCGGCCTATCACCTGCAGGTCAACTGCCGTAAGAAGACCTACGCCATCGTAGAAGGTCGCGCGGCGCTCGGCGGCACATGGGACCTGTTCCGTTATCCAGGTATCCGCTCTGACTCAGACATGCACACCATGGGCTTTTCCTTCAGGCCTTGGACTAGCGACAAGGTGATCGCCGATGGCGCCGACATTTTGAACTATCTGAAAGAGACCGCCGAACAGTACGGGATTGATCGCCACATTCAATACAACCTGCGGGTCGTCAAGGCCCTATGGTCCACCGAACAGGCGCGCTGGACTGTGGAGATGGAGCGCGGGCCTGCGCAAGAAGCGGTCAGCATGACCTGTTCCTTCCTTTTCATGTGTACCGGCTACTACAACTACGAGAACGGATATACGCCCACCTTTCCCGGCGCGGATCGCTTCAAAGGCCGCATCGTTCACCCCCAGCAATGGCCCGCCGATCTCGAGTACAGCGGCAAGCAGGTAGTCATCATCGGCAGCGGAGCCACCGCTGTCACGCTCGTCCCCGCCATGGCGGCCAAAGCCGCGCACGTTACCATGCTGCAGCGCTCGCCCACCTACATCGTCGCGCGCCCCGGCTCCGACACCTTCGCCAGCCGCCTGCAGAAGTATATGCCCAGGAAGCTCGCATTACGCTTGACCCGCTGGAGAAACATCCTGATCGGCATGCACTTCTACAAGATCGCCCGCGCCCAGCCTGACAAGTTCAGCGCCGCCATCATCGGCGGAGCGCGCGCTCAGTTGGGCGAAAACTATGACGTCGCCACCCACTTCACCCCCAAATACAAGCCTTGGGACCAGCGCCTCTGCCTCGTGCCTGACGGCGATCTCTTCAAGACCATCCGCGAAGGCCATGCCTCCATCGCCACTGATACCATCGAAGGCTTTACCGAGACTGGAATCAAGCTCGCCTCCGGCAAGGAGTTGCCCGCCGATATCATCGTCACGGCCACCGGACTGACCATGCAGCTGATCAGCGGCGTCCAGGTCTTCGTCGACGAGAAGCGCATCGAGTTGAATAAGACGTTCAACTACAAGGGAACCATGTTCAGCGGCATCCCCAACTTCGCGCTCGCGATCGGCTATACCAATGCTTCCTGGACCTTAAAGGCTGAGCTGAGCTGCATGTATGTCTGCCGCCTGCTCAACTACATGGATCGCCGCAAATTCCGGGCAGCCGTACCCAACTTCATCGAGGGCACCATCAGCGAGCAGCCGATGGTCACCCTCGCCGCGGGCTACGTGCAGCGCGCCTTGAGCGATCTGCCCAAGCAAGGCACAACCCATCCCTGGACGCTACGCAACAACTTCCCGCGCGACTCAGTTGCGCTGCGCTTCGGCAAGGTAGACGATGGATCCATTCGCTTCTCACGCTAGCGGCTTTCCCCGGACCGGGTTAGTCCCAAGCCTCCCGATAGATGGCCGCAATCTCGTCCGCCGTCGGAATGCGCGGATTATTCTGCGGAGAGCCGGAGGCCAGCGCTTGCGCTGTCATCGTCGCAATCACCGCTTCATAGCGATCCCTTGCAACACCGAACCGCCGCGGCGAAGGAACCTGCAGTTCGGCGTTGCGTTCATACAGGCTGCGTATCAGCGCCGCGATTGCTTCATCGTCGCCGGCGCCCTCCGGCGCTACACCCATCGTTTTGGCGCATGTGGCATAACGCTTTGGAGCCGCGCTCACGGAGAAAGCCGTCACCACCGGCAGCAGCATCGCGTTAGAAAGCCCGTGGGGAATGTGAAACTGTACGCCCAGAGGGCGGCTCATCCCATGCACCAGCGCTACACTCGCGTTCGAAAACGCTATTCCTGCCTGGGTCGCCGCCAGCATCATCGCCTTGCGAGCCTCGCGGTTATGCGGCTGATGAAAGCTGGTGGGGAGCTCTCTCCAGATCGTCTGCATCGCTGCCAAAGCAAACGTATCCGCAAAGGAATTGGCGCGGCGGCTCACATACGCCTCAATCGCATGCGTCAGCGAATCGGTTCCTGTATCGGCCGTCAGCCGGGCGGGCATCGTCAGCGTCAACTCAAAGTCGACGACCGCTGCGGAAGGCAAAAGCGTGTCGCCCGCAATCAGCATCTTTTCTTCCGTCTCGACATCCGTGATCACTGTAAAGCGCGTCACCTCAGAGCCGGTGCCTGCCGTGGTCGGCACGGCAATGTGCGGCGGTCCGGCCAACGCGGGAGCTTTGGGCACCTTGTAGTCCCGCACCTTGCCGCCATTGCTCACCAGCATGCCGATTGCCTTTGCCGTATCGATCGGGCTGCCACCGCCCAGGCTCACCAGGCTGTCATGCTCGCCCGCCAGAAATGCCTCAACACCCTGCTCCACAATCGTTGTGGACGGGTCCGGCAGTGTCTCATGAAAGATCCCACACTCCAGCCCGGCTGCTCTGATCTGCGTCTGCATACGTTCAGCCAGGCCGTTTTGCATCATGAACGGATCAGTCACCACAAGCGGCCGTCTGCTTCCCAGCTTCACCAGCAGCATGGGGACCTCCGTGAACGAACCGCCTCCAATCTTCAGTACCGAAGGAATGCGAATATCAGCGATCATCCTGCGTCTCCATCCCAGGCTGCCGGCATCGAAACGCACTGGACGGCCAACACTTCCGGTGAGTATCTTGCCGCCGGGTCACATATGTCAACCGTACTCGTCCACGCGAAGCTCCGGCATCCTGCAAGCTTCGCTACGCTGGGCTGCGAGTCGCTGGCGCGCCATCGCGCATGAACACGCATGGAGGGCAGAACGCAGGCATGTCCCACTTTGGCGACTTCCAGAACGAGATCTATCGCGACGGTCTACGCGGCGTGCTGCCACGCCTTCCGGTTGACTTCAAGTCGCTGGAGCGAAGGGCGCATGCTGCTATGCCTGCATCGGTCCTCACCTATGTGCAGGGTGGCTGCGGCGATGAGTTGACACAGCGCTGCAACGCGGACGCTTTTTATCATTGGGGTCTTATCCCACGCATGATGGTCGACTGCTCGACCCGTGATCTCTCGATCGAACTGTTCGGCCTTAAACTCGCCGCGCCGGTTTTTTTAAGCCCCATCGGCGTGCTCGGCATCTGCACTCCGGATGGACACGGAGACCTCCACGTCGCGCGCGCCGCTGCCCGCACCGGCGTTCCCATGGTCGCGTCCACCTTGTCCAACGACGCGCTTGAAACCATCGCTGAAAGCCTTGGCGATACTCCAGGCTTTTTCCAGCTCTACACACCGAAGAATATGGAACTGGCTGAGAGTCTGGTGCATCGCGCCGAAGCAGCGGGCTACAAAGGCATCGTGGTCACGCTGGACACATGGGTCACGGGTTGGCGGCCGCGCGACCTGAACGCCGCCAACTTCCCGCAACTGCGTGGCCACGTGCTCAAAAACTACTTCACCGATCCTGTCTTTCGGGCTCTGCTGACCCGATCGCCAGAAGAAGACCTTGCGGCAGCCGTCGGCCAGTGGGCGCAGACCTTTGGAAAGGTGCTTACCTGGTCCGACATGCCGTGGCTGCGCTCGCTTACAAAACTCCCGCTCATCCTCAAAGGCATCTGCCACCCAGACGATGCGCGCCGCGCCATTGACCTTGGCGCTGACGGCATCTACTGCTCTAACCATGGCGGACGCCAAGCTAACGGGGGCGTCGCGGCCATCGATATGTTGCCCGCCGTGGTGGAAGCATCCGGTTCCACGCCCGTCCTGTTTGATTCCGGCGTGCGCTCCGGCTCCGACATCGTCAAAGCGCTTGCCATGGGCGCCGCGGCCGTCGGCATCGGACGCCCTTATGTGTACGGTCTGGCGCTCGAAGGCGCCGAGGGCGTCATCCACGTGCTCCGGTCGTTGCTCGCTGAAGCGGACCTGCTCATGGCGGTGGACGGTCTTCCAACTCTGTCCGCTCTTCGCGCAGCCGGCGTCATCCGCGTATAGCATCTCGCCTTTACGGCGAAACACAAGCTACTTCAAAGAGGATTGAATCGATGAACATTCCGCTGACACCCATCCGCTTTCTCCGCCATGCTGAGCGTCAATATGCCGGACGCACCGCCGTCGTCTCCCGCGGACAACGCTTCACCTACAAGCAGTTCGCGGATCGCTCCGCACGGCTTGCTGGCGCGCTGCGCCAATCAGGCATTCAGCCCGGCGAGCGCGTCGCCTTCCTCGGCACCAACTCGCATCGCCTGCTGGAGGCTTATTTTGGCGTGATCGAGGCCGGCGCCATCCTGCTGCCCTTGAACATCCGCCTCTCCGCCGCAGAGCTCACCTTTGTCCTTGAGGACTCCGGCGCCAGCATCCTCTTCATCGACCCGCAGTTCCTCCCCCTGGTGGAATCCTTCCGTTCGCACCTCAGCTCGGTTCGCCTCTTCTGCCAGCTCGATGGCGAAGTCAAGCAGGACTGGCTGATGCCCTCAAACTATGACGCCTGTATCGCGGGAAGCACGCCCTTCCACTGCGACATCATGCTCGTCGACGAGGATGCCGTCGCGGAGATCTTTTATACCAGCGGCACCAGCGCACAGCCAAAAGGCGTCATGCTTACGCATCGCAACATCTACCTGCACGCGCTCCAGACCGCGCATGGCTTCAGCGTTGCCAATGGCTCAGTTGAACTGCACACCATCCCTCTCTTTCACGCCAACGGCTGGGGCATCGCGCAGTTTCTGACCATGCTGGGCGGCAAGCATGTCATGGTCGAAGCCTTTGACCCCATCGCCATCTTCAACTTCATCCAGACCGAGCGTGTCACGCAGTTCAATGCCGTCCCTTTCATGGCGACCATTCTGGTCAATCATCCAAAGATTAGGGACTACGATCTCAGCAGCATGACGCGCATCGTCATCGGCGGCGCAGCCTCCTCGCCCACGCTGATCCGCGAGGTCGAACAAGCCTTCGGCTGCACCTGCTTCTCCGGCTACGGCCTAACCGAAACCTCGCCTGCGCTTACGTACTCCTCCATGAAGCCGGAGCTTGCCTGGACCGACGAAGAGCGCTACATCGGCCAGGCTATGACCGGCTACGCCTTTCCTGGCGTCGAGCTGCACATCGCCGGCCCTGACGGCGAGTGGCTTCCCGAGGATGGCGTCGCCTTCGGAGAACTGATCGCGCGCGGCGACGGCATCATGAAGGGCTACTGGAACCAGCCTGAACTCAGCGCCGAGATCCTGCGCGAAGGATGGCTGCGCACCGGAGACATGGCCACCATCGACCCGGACGGCTATGTCCTCATCGTGGACCGCAAGAAGGACATCATCGTCAGCGGCGGCGAAAACATCTCTTCGCTCGAGGTGGAGAAGGCCATGCTGGCGCATCCCGCGGTGCTTGAGATTGCGGTGATCCCAGTGGCCGATGAGCGCTGGGGTGAAGTTCCAAAGGCGCTCGTCGTCCTCAAACCCGGCGCAACCGCCTCGGAAGCGGAGTTAATCGACTTTAGCCGTAGCTGCCTGACCCACTATAAATGTCCCAAGACAGTTCTCTTCGTGGAGTCATTGCCCAAGACGGGGACCGGTAAAGTCCTCAAGAAAAATCTGCGCGCTCTCTATGAGGCAAGCCCGCGCTGAACTGTGTTCTACGAAAAAAGAAGTCCGCTCCCCCGGCACAGACGCTAACCTTCTGTAGGCAGGATCAAAAGTCGCGCCTCGGTCATCTCCAGCACGGCCGAACGCACGCCTTCGCGGCCGATTCCGGAGTTCTTCACCCCTCCATACGGCAGATGCTCTGCGCGCCAAGCCGTAGACTCGTCCACCAGCACCGCACCCACCTCCAGCTCGTTCCACGCTTGCGTCATCTTCTTCCAGTCACACGTAAAGACGGCTGCCTGCAAGCCGTACTTCGAGCGGTTAACCGCCTCCAGCGTCGCGGCAAAGTCCTCATAAGCCTCTACGATCACGACTGGCGCAAAGACCTCCTCGCAACTCAATTGCGCTGTACTCGCGACCTCGCTCAGCAGCGCCGGTTCCAGCATTGTGCCGCTGCGCTTGCCGCCCGCGTGCAGCGTAGCGCCCATCTGGACCGCCTCGGCAATCCAGCTCTCGGCGCGCATGGCTGCAGCCTCGTTGATCATCGGGCCAACCCGCGTTGAGGAATCCATCGGATCGCCCATCCTGAGCAGTTGCATCGCCGCAATCAGCCCGTCAATCAACTGCGCCTTCAGCGAGCGATGCACAAACACGCGCTGCACGGAGATGCAGCTCTGGCCTGCATAGGTATAGCCGCCCGCCACGATCTTCGGCACAGCCTTCGCAAGGTCCGCGTCCTCGCATACAATCACGGCGGCGTTTCCGCCGAGCTCCAGCGTCACCCGCGGGGTCGCGGATTGACGCCGCAGCATCCAGCCTATGTTTGCGCTCCCTGTAAAACTCAACATCGCGATTCGCGCGTCCGCCACCAGTTGAGCCGTCACTTCGTTTGTGCACGGCAAAACGCTGATCGCGCCCGCGGGCCAACCGGCATCCCGAACCGCGCGCCCGAGCCACAGCGAGCACAGCGGCGTCTGCGGAGCCGGCTTGATAAGGATAGGATTGCCGGATGCGATGGCCGGAGCCAGCTTGTGCGCCACCAGGTTCAACGGAAAGTTGAACGGCGTAATACCCAAGATCGGCCCGATCGGAAATCTTCTCGTCAGCGCGACTCTCCCTTCCGTACCGGGAGTCCAATCCGCCGGCGTGATATCTCCGCCGATTCTTTTCGCCTCTTCAGCAGCCACGCGAAACGTCTGAATCGCGCGAACCACCTCATTGCGCGCGTCCGTGACCGGCTTGCCTGCCTCCAGCACAATCAACTCCGCAACCTGCGATGTCTGATCTGCCAGCCTGTCAGCTATTCGATGCAAGATCGCCGCGCGCTGCCACGAACCTAACCGCCTGGTGTCCGCAAACGCCTGCTGGGCCATCGCACAGGCTTGCTCCGCATCGGCCGGTTCGGCATAGCAGACCTCTGCGATCGTGAGGCCGTTATGCGGATTGCGGATCGCCACGGTCTTCTCGCGAATCGCGTCTTTCCCGCCAAGTACTATCGGCTCTACTGCGTTCACGGTAGCATCCCGCTGCATACGACACGTGCCTCCGGTGACAGACCCTCATCATATAAGGTTCTTGCCGTCTGTGCGTTTGGTTGACAGAAGTTTGGAGGCGGATGCCTCTCGATCCACAACGAGATCAAACTTTCCAGAAAGTCATGATCAGGCCGCCAATCGCCACGAAAGCGCCGCCAACATAAATCGCCTTCGTCGGTGCTTGGTTGAACTGCAGTTTTGCTACGACCTGGGCAACCATGAAGAAGAGCACGACATAAATACCCAGAAGTCGACCGAAGTCAATCCTGGATGAATTCAGAAACAGACTGTAGCAAACAAGGACAATCGTTCCTGCAGCAAACCACCCGATCTGCTTCGCTCCGGAGGAGTGGTACAGGCCGGCCTGAAAGCAAGCATCGCCCTGCACTTCAAGGAAAGCGGCCAGAGCAAGAACAACGAAAGTCCCGGCCGAAGAGGAGACAAGCTGGCTGAATAGGGGCATCAGTGACTCTCCTTAGATCAAGAGCAATTCTAGCTTTGAGACTCTCTGTGGTGGAGATACAAACCTCAAGCTAGATCGCGCCACCATTTCGACTCTCGTCGCGTGCCGCCGCTGCGACTTATGACTTCTTTACGTCATGGGATGAACAATAAAGATCAAGGACATGATGTCGAGGCCAATATTGCCGCTTGGGTTTAAGTGCTCTTGCGGCAGTCAGGATGCCGCTCTTGACCCTGCGATCGGATCTGCAGGGTCGCCTTAATACAACGTATACGAGAAAACGACGTGCCTCCATCCAAGTCCGTTTCCATTCCCAAGTTCGTGATTCCCGTCACGGTCATGCTCTCCTTTGTCTCCTTCTGGAGGGCGTCCGCGATCGTCTTATGCGATCTCGGATCTTCTGCCTACTACGTCGGCGGTATCGCTGAAAAGGCAATCGGTAAGGCGGCGCCATGGTTCATTCTTGCCATCATGCTGTTTTCCTATGCGGTGCGCGCAATCTATATCGAAAGCTGCAGCATGTTTGTGCGAGGCGGTGTGTATCGCGTTGTCCGGGAAGCAATGGGAGGCACGGCGGCAAAGTTTTCTGTGTCCGCGCTGCTGTTCGACTATGTCCTGACAGGGCCCATAAGCGGTGTCAGCGCGGGGCTCTATCTGGCGGCGCTGATCAATGAATTGGGCGAACACTTCCATGTGGCCTGGATGCGTGTTCCCTCCGCCTGGTTCGCGGCTGCGTTCGCCATCATGGTGACGCTGTACTTCTGGTACACCAACCGCGTAGGCGTACCTTTTTCCAGCACAAGAGCGCTGCGCATCATGCAAGCGACCACAGTCATGGTGGTCATCCTGATTGCGTGGTGCGTGTACACCATCTTGACCAAAGGCTACCATCCTGTCCCGCTGCCTGTTGCACGCAACTTCCACTTTGACGAGTCGGCATTGGGCTGGCTGAAAGGGACGGCTCTGCCCGGTTTTACCATCGTCGCCGTGGCCATTGGGCTTGGACACTCGGTGCTTGCGCTCAGCGGCGAGGAGACACTCGCGCAGGTGAACCGGGAGATCGAAGCGCCGAAGCAAAAGAACCTCGAACGCACCGGATTCATCATCTTTATCTACAGCCTGCTCTTCACATCGTTGGTGTCTTTTTTCGCTGTCATGCTCATCCCGGATGCCCAGCG
>CAXTRZ010000065.1:10678-11163 GCA_964246715.1 uncultured Acidobacteriaceae bacterium
GCGTGCAAGATATCTCGATGATCTCATCGGTGGTCTGTCCATGTTTCTCGCGGGTCCCTTTGCGCTGAGACTCGCGTTCCACGGATTCGTGGTTGTCGTCGGCGTGCTCATTCTTGCCGGAGCCGTGAACACCGCCATCATCGGCTCGAACGGCGTGCTCAGCCGGGTTGCGGAGGACGGTGTTCTTCCGCCGTGGTTTCGCCGGCTTCACCCGAAGCACGGCACATCTCACCACATCATCGGAGTCATCGTCGGCCTGCAGCTTTTTACCATCGTTGCAAGCCGCGGCAACGTGGACATGCTGGGTGAGGCTTATGCGTTCGGCGTAGTTTGGAGCTTTGCGATGAAGGGTCTGGCCGTGGTCGTCCTGCGCTTCAAAGACCCGCGCACAGAAAGGTGGAAGTTCCCGCTCAACCTGCGCGGGGGCCCATACGAGATTCCTCTAGGCCTGATGACAACGACTGCCATTCTGTTCTCCATGGCGT
>CAXTRZ010000066.1:0-11077 GCA_964246715.1 uncultured Acidobacteriaceae bacterium
CGCGCACGCTGGGTCTGGTGGCGCTGATGATCCTGCCCATCGGCTTCTTTATGAGGCACCTGTATCAGTGGGCGCTGTTCCCCAGCATCCAGGCGGAACGGAATGCACTGGCGCATGGTCTGGTCGACAAGGAACAGGCCTGGACCGCGATTGCTAAGTACACGATGTTCAATCCGACCAGCGCGGTGATCCAGACGGTGCTCGTCTTCGCCATTCTGGGCACATTTGCGTTTCTGCTGAACAAGTGGTCGTTGGAGCGCGACGCCGATCCGGCTGCGGGAACGCTGGCCAGCTACGACCGCTGGCGGGTGCGGTTTGAGAACCTCTCCGGCCCGGGCATCTTCATCTATGTGGTTTGCCTTACGGATGCGGCGCTGCTGTGGGTGATGTCGCTGGATGTCACCTGGTACTCGTCTATCTGGGGGTTGAAGTTCCTAGTCGGGCAGGGGTATGCGGTGCTGGCGCTAAGCATCCTGACCGTGGTTCTGCTCTCCAAGGCCGAGCCGATGAAGACGATGCTGCGGACCACGGAGCAGCATGACCTGGGCAAGTTCCTGTTCGCGTTTGTGATGCTGAACATCTACCTGACCTTCGCGGAGTTTCTGATCATCTGGTCGGGCAACGTGCCGGATGAGATTCCCTGGTACCTGAGCCGCATCCGCGGCGGCTGGTGGACGATCTGCTCGCTGGACTTTATCTGCCACTGGATGATTCCGTTCTGCCTGCTGCTGAGCCGCGATCTGAAGCGCAACAAGCAGCGCATCGTCTGGATTGTCAGCTTCATGATTCTGGCGCGCTGCATTGATATGTTCTGGATTATCGAGCCGAACTTCAGGGACGCGGCCGGCAATCTGCACCTTGGCGGCAACATCGGCATCTTGGCGTACCTGACGGTGCCGGTGGCGGTGATTGCGCTGTGGATGGCGTACTACTTTACCCAGCTGATGGCGCGTCCTTTGGTCAACACCAACGATCCGCACCTGGCGGAGATTCTGGAGCCTGAACATGCCCACTAACGACAATGCCGGCGAGTACACGCCGCCGTCCGGCGACATCATCAATTATCCGGAGAGCGGCCCGGAGAGCGCGAAGCTGGGTTACGAGACGACCGACATCAAGGCCGGCGGCGTCGCGGTCTTTCTGGGCGGCCTCTTCGGGTTCGTGCTGATCTTCTTCCTGTTTTGCTTCTTCATGGGCAAGACGATCAACTCCGCGCTGGAGAGCCAGGACGGCAAGACGGACAAGTGGCACCAGAAGAACGACATCTTTGCCGGGGCGCTGGCCAACGGCGGCAAGCGCGAGGACCTGAAGTCGAACGCGGCGATCCAGCAGCAGGAGCTACAGAAGATGACGGCGGCGTTTCCGAATCCGCGGCTGGATGTGGACGACGGGAACCAGGCGACGGCGGACTTGCACGCACGCGAGGATCTGCTGCTGGACCACTACAGCAAGACGCCGGGCGATACGGGAATTCGCATCCCGATCAACCGGGCGATGGAGCTGATTGCGCAGAAGGGTCTTCCGGTTGCGGCTGCGGGCCAGCCTTCGCAAGAGCTTGCCGAGGACAAGACCCCGAAGGTAACGCTGCCGCTGACCAGCGGCTTTGCGCGGACGGGATACGAGCTCGACACGATTGAGGCGCGCGAGCAGAAGATGAGTTTTGAGAAGGCAGAGTCCGGCGGGCACGCGGAGCTTCATCCGATCAAGTAGTAAGCCGGTTCCGAGCAGAGTGCAGGTGCGGCAGGCCTTAAGATAGAAGTTAGAGAGATCAAGATGACGATGCAGGGCAAGACAATCCGGAGGGGAGAGATCAAGCGCGGCGCGGCGTCACGCTTCCTGCTTGCGGGCGCCCTGCTTGCCGGTTCCCTGCTCGCCGGCTCGGCCTCGGCGCAGGTTTCGTCCTACGGGGAAAAGGAGACGGGCCAGAACACCGGCGACCAGCTTCCGCAGGTGCTGAAGGGGGTTGAGGTCTCGCAGCACCTGAATCAGCAGCTTCCGCTAAGCGCAGAGTTTCAGGACGAGATGGGCACGACGGTTCACCTGGGCGACTACTTCGGGGCCGGCGGATCGAAGCCGGCGGTGCTCTCGCTGGTGTACTACAACTGCCCGATGCTCTGCTCCGAGGAGCTGGACGGAATGACGGCGGCGCTTGAGATGGTGCGGCTGACGCCGGGCAAGGACTTCAACGTCGTTGTTATCAGCATCGATCCCAGCGAGACGCCGGAGCTTGCCGCGAAAAAGAAGGTCTTCTACCTGAAGCGCTACGGACGGCCGGAGACGGCGGCTGGATGGCACTTCCTGGTCGGCAAACGGCCAGCGATTGACGCGGTAACGGGCGCGGTTGGTTTTGGGTACGTGCGGGTTCCGGGGCCGGACGGCAGGCTGACGCAGTTCGCTCATGCGAGCTCGATTGAGCTGGTGACGCCCCAAGGCAAGCTGGCGCAGTACTACCTGGGCGTGGAGTACAGCCCGAAGGACGTTCTGCTGGGGCTGATTGAGGCCTCCGGCAACAAGATTGGATCGCCGGTCGCGAACATTCTGACCTACTGCTACCACTATGACCCACAGACCAACAAGCACTCGTTGATTGTGGCGCGTGTGGTGCAGTTCGGAGGCATGGTGACGATGGCATCGCTGGGCGGGTTCATGTTTCTGATGTTTCGCAGGGATCTGAAGCTTGGGCGGGAGCATGACTTGACCGAGGCGGACACAGACAAACGTTGGGATAAAGGGTAACGATGCATATCAGTCCAGTTCTGTGGCAGTTTTTGACGAAGTGGCTCGCAGCCTCCGCCTTGTTTCCGCGGGAGGCCTCCACGATCGCGCCGTATGCGGATGCGCTCTACTTCTTCCTGATCGGGATGACGCTGACCGGTCTGCTGCTGGTGGGCGCGCTGATGCTCGGCTTCTGCATCCGCTACCGTAAGGCGCGGAATCCGGAGGCAACGCAGGTGGAAGGCTCGACGCTGCTTGAGGCTACCTGGACGATCATTCCGCTGGCGATCTTCCTGGTTACGTTCGTCTGGGGCGCGCTGCTGTACTTCCGCATCTACAATCCGCCGGCGAATGCGATGAACATCTATATCGTGGGCAAGCAGTGGATGTGGAAGGCGGAGCATCCGGGCGGGCAGCATGAGATCAACGCGCTGCACGTGCCGATCGGACGTCCGGTGCAGCTCACCATGATCTCGCAGGATGTCTTCCACAGCTTTTCGATTCCGGACTTCCGGGTCAAGCGCGAGGTGATTCCTGGCCGCTACTCAACCGTATGGTTCAACGCGACCGAGCCGGGAACGTATCACATCTTCTGCACGCAGTACTGCGGAACCAAGCACTCCGGCATGATCGGCGAAGTGACGGCGATGACCCCGGAGGACTATCAGAAGTGGACGGCGGAGTCGACGAGCGGGATGTCGCTGGCGCAGAACGGGGAGCGTTTGTTTGCGAGCATGGGCTGCAACGCCTGTCATAACGGCACGGCGGCGGCGCGCGGTCCGAGCCTCGCGGGCGTGTACGGCTCAACGCTGACGCTGACCAATGGAAGCCAGGTGCTGGTGAACGATGCGTATCTGCGCGACTCGATTTTGAACCCGTCGCAGCACGTCACGGCGGGATTTGCGCCGATCATGCCCACGTACCAGGGGCAGATCAGCGAAGATGGTTTGATCGACTTGGTGGAATACATCAAGAACCAGAGCAGCAACTACCGCTCCCAGCAGACGCTGGGAACGTCACAGTCTGACCTTGCGGCGCCGACAACGCCGGGGATGGTGAAGCAATGAGCGCAGCCTCTTCTACGATCGTCAATCTACCCGATCAGCGCACGGCCCAGCTGCCGAAGCGGCATTACATCAACAACGAGCATGGGCTGCTGAGCTGGTTGCTGACCGGCGACCATAAGCGGATTGCCATGCTGTATCTGTTCTCGATTACGTTCTTCTTCTTCATTGGCGGAGCGTTTGCCGGGTTGATACGGCTGGAGCTGCTGACACCGCAGCCAGACCTGGTCGCGTCCGACACGTACAACAAGTTCTTCACCATGCACGGCATCATCATGATCTTCCTGTTCCTGGTGCCGTCAGTGCCGGCGACGTTGGGCAACTTCCTGATTCCGATCATGCTGGGCGCGAAGGACCTGGCCTTCCCGAAGATCAATCTTCTGAGCTGGTACCTGTATCTGGCAGGCGGCACGTTTACTCTGGCCGGACTGGTGCTGGGCGGCGTGGACACGGGCTGGACGTTTACGACGCCGCTTTCCACGCACTATCTGAATACCCATGTGGTGACGGTCGCGACGGCCATCTTTATCGCGGGTTTCAGCTCCATCTTTACCGGGCTGAACTTCATTGTGACGATCCATCGGATGCGCGCGCCGGGCATGACCTGGTTCCGGATGCCGCTCTTCGTCTGGTCGAACTATGCGGCTTCAATCTTGATGGTGCTGGGTACACCGGTGCTCGCCATCGCCATTGTGCTCGTCGCGTTGGAGCGGCTGATCGGCATCGGCGTCTTTGATCCGACCAAAGGAGGCGATCCGCTGCTCTTCCAGCACCTCTTCTGGTTCTACTCCCACCCTGCTGTGTACATCATGATTCTTCCCGGCATGGGCGTGATCTCAGAGGTCATCTCCACCTTCAGCCGCAAGCGGGTTTTCGGCTACACCGCCGTCGCGTTCTCGTCCGTCGCGATTGCGCTCTTTGGCTTCTTCGTCTGGGCGCACCACATGTTCATCATGGGCGTCTCCAACTACTCCGCGCTGGTCTTCTCGCTGCTGACCATGCTCGTGGCGGTGCCTTCGGCGATCAAGATCTTCAATTGGGCGTTCACGCTGCAGAAGGGATCGATCACCTTTGAGACGCCGATGCTCTATGCCTTCGGCTTCATGGGGCTGTTCACCATCGGCGGTCTGACGGGCGTCTTCCTAGGCTCGCTCGGGATGGATATTCACCTCACCGAGACGTACTTCATCGTGGCGCACTTTCACTTTGTTATGGTGGGCGGCATGCTGATGGCGTTCCTTGCGGGCGTTCACTTCTGGTGGCCGAAGATGACAGGCCGAATGTATCCGGAGTCGATGTCAAAGCTGGCGGCTGTGACCACGTTCATCGGCTTCAACCTGACCTTTCTGCCGCAGTTCATTCTGGGCTACCTGGGGATGCCGCGCCGGTACCATGCGTATCCTGCCGAGTTTCAGGTGCTCAATGTGCTCTCCACCGCCGGCGCTACGGTTCTAGGCGTCGGGTACCTGATGCCGATGCTGTACCTGGCGTGGTCCTTGAAGTACGGCGCCATTGCGGGCAACAATCCGTGGCAGGCAACCGGGCTCGAGTGGCAGATTCAGTCGCCGCCTCTGACGGAAAACTTTACCGAGGTGCCGATCGTGAACCACGAAGCATACGACTACGAATGGCTTGCCAACAAAACTGCGAATGAGGTGACCACCGTTGGCTAACACTGCCGCAGCCGTCCAACACGAGGTTGAGCTGGGGTCGCACGGCGAGCACGCCGTGCTGCCGCAGCACCGTCATCACTTCGAGACTGAAGAGCAGCAGCGCGAAGCCGGCAGCTTTGGCATGTGGCTGTTTCTCCTGACCGAGATCATGTTCTTCGGCGGCATGTTCTTCTCGTACCTGCTCTACCGCAATTGGTACTATGACGCCTTCGTCAACGCCTCAAACACGCTGGTGATCGGTTGGGGTGCGCTCAACACGGTCATCCTGATCACCTCCGGGTTCTGCATGGCCCTGGGCGTGTACTACGCGGAGGTTCGCAACCGGCGGCTGCTGGTGCTGATGCTCTGGCTGACGACCTTCTTCGGCGTTGCATTTCTGGGCGTGAAGGCGATCGAATACACGCAGAAGTTCGAGGATCATCACGTGCCGGGCGCCAGCTTTAACGTGAAGGAGTTCATTAATCCTCCGCTCGACGCGAAGACGGGTAAGCCGACACAGAACCCGCTTGCTCCGGACATGGCGCAGAGGACTCAGATCTACTTCTTTCTCTATTTCGCAATGACGGGCATGCATGCGCTGCATATGATCATCGGGATCGCCATCCTGTTTTGGTTGATTGCAAGGGCACAGGCAGGCGAGTTCAGTGCTGGATACGTCGCGCCCATTGAGAACTTCGGTCTGTACTGGCACTTTGTCGATATCGTGTGGCTGTTCCTATTCCCGCTGCTGTATCTCATCAACCGGCATCCGCTCGCGCATTAAGCCGAGCCAGGCAGAGACCTAAGAAAGGGTAAGAAGATGTCTGAGCAGCAGTATCACGATCCAGAAAACGTCTTGAACCCGGAGCATGCGGAGCATCACATTGTGACGCCGTTCCAGTACCTGCTGGTCTTCGGGACGCTGCTTGTGTTCACCGGAATCACAGTGGGCGCGGCGTTTGTCGATCTGCCCGGGCCGCTGAACCCGATCGTCGCATTGGCGATTGCCTCATTCAAGGCGGTTGTGGTCATCCTTTTCTTCATGCACGTCAAGTATCAGTCGCGGCTGATCAAGCTGACGGTGGGTGCCGGGTTCTTCACATTTCTGGTGCTGATTACGATGACGCTGAGCGATTACATGAGTCGGGCGTGGGGCCTTTGGTAGCTCCTGCAGGGAGCAGTTGAGGCAAGCGGATGCAGCCTTCGGGCTGCATCTTGATTTTGGTAAGCCGAGGCTTGTTTAAGTTGCATATGATCTCACGAATGAGCTCCGTGCGCCCGTTCAGTGCAAGCCGCTCGCTTGCGTTAGCGTAGGAGAATGAGTTCAACGAAGGGTAGGAAGGCAAAGCTCGCCGCAGAAGCAGAAACGACTTTAGACAGTGGTCTGCCTGAGGCGCTGCGACGATTGGCGGAGCATCCGCGGGTGACGGTTCGCCGGGACGGAGCGCCTGAACCGAAGGGGAGATGCGTGCTGTACTGGATGCAGCGGGCGGAGAGGGGGTTGGACAACCATGCAGTCAATCTGGCGGTCGCCATTGCAAATGAGTTGGGGCTCCCGCTGGTGGTTTACTTTGCCGGCATCTCAAACTTTCCTCATGCCAATCTGCGGCATTATGTGTTCTTGAATCAAGGGCTTCCCGATATTGAGGAAGACCTGGCGAAGCGGAATATCTCCTTTGTAATGAGGCGGGCTCCGCATGAATCACACCTGCGGCTGGTGGAGGATGTGCAGCCGGCGATGGTGATTGGGGACGAGAATCCCATGCGGGAGCCCGAGCGGTGGCGGCGGGAGCTGGCGGAGAAGCTAACGGTGCCGTTCTGGACGGTGGACACGGATGTTGTTGTGCCGTCGCGGCTTATCGAAAAGGCGCAATATGGCGCTTATACCATCCGGCCAAGGCTCTATAAGCTGCTACCGGAGTACCTGGTACCGTATGAGAATCCTCATGCGGTGTATGCCTGGAAGAAGCCCGCGCGTTTTCAGCAGGATAGCGTGCATGAGGACATCACGCGGGGATGGAAGGATCTGGACCGGAGCGTGAAGCCGGTGGAGGCGTGGCGCGGGGGGACGCATGAGGCGCAGCGGCGTCTGGAGCACTTTACGGGTAAGTTGTTGAAAGAGTATGAGGTTCAACGAAATAAGCCGGAGGCGGATGGGACGTCGTCGATGTCGCCGTATCTGCATTATGGGCATGTGGGGCCGCAGACGATTGCGCTGGCGGTGGATGCGGCGGCGAAGGCTGATCCGACGCTCAAGAGCGCGAGGGACAGCTACTTCAACGAGCTGATTGCGTGGCGGGAGCTGGCGATCAACTTTGTGAGGTATTCGCAAGTGTATGATTCTGCTGACTGTGCG
Source organism: uncultured Acidobacteriaceae bacterium (assembly GCA_964246715.1). GTDB lineage: Bacteria > Acidobacteriota > Terriglobia > Terriglobales > Acidobacteriaceae > Edaphobacter. The sequence goes on from CAXTRZ010000066.1 coordinate 7,788, forward strand.
GAAGAGTGGGCGCGAAAGACGATCAGCGAACATGCGCACGACGAGCGGGAGCGTCTGTACAGCCTGGAAGAACTAGAGAATGCAAAGACGTACGATGAGCTTTGGAACGCGGCGCAGATCCAGATGGTGCGGCATGGATGGATGCATAACTATATGCGAATGTACTGGGCGAAGAAGATCCTGGAGTGGACGCCGGATGTCGAGACCGCCATGCATCACTGTATCTATTTGAATGACAAGTACTTCCTGGACGGGCGCGATCCGAATGGGTATGCGGGGGTGGCGTGGGCGATTGTGGGGAAGTTCGACCGGGCGTGGGGTTCGAGGCCGGTGTTTGGGAAGCGGCGGTACATGAGCGGGGCGAGTACGGGACGGAAGTTCGACTCGGCGCAGTACATCCGGATGATGAAGACGCTGCCCACACCGTGACCCCTCCACCACAGATTCACCATGAAATCACCACGCGATGTGGGCACGGAATCCCTGGTTTCTGCATGATTTGTGTGGTGAAATGCGGCCGTTTGCATGGCTGAACGTGGTTCGTTGCAACCACTCGCTATGGTGGAGGGTGCGTCTTTGCTGGGGATTCCAGTTTTTCACCACAGAAAGTTGGGTTTTGCACCCAAAAGTGTGCAATGGTGAGTGACGAATCGGGAGGGCGGCTCCTTCGTTAACCTCCCTCCGCGATGAGGCTGCGAGGGAGGCCGCTCAGGATTGATGGTAGGGTGCGGTTGGATGCTGAGGCTGAAGCCTCGGCCTATCTCAGGAGCAATGGCAAAGGCGGGTCAGGTGGTCTGGTACGACCTTCTTGGAAACGGAGGTTTAGGAGAACACGCACTCGCAAAACACAGGACCGCTTCAATAACTGGGCTTCTCTGTTCTCGTAAATGGTTTCAGCTGTCCCCGTTTTGGCCAACTTCCTAAGACCACTCCCCTCCGTTCGAGGCGGTGAGCTCCCACCTTTAGCCTGGGGCCCTGCTACGTCGGTTGCAATCTGTGTGGTGAAAAAATGCCGATACTAAAACAGCAGAGGCTACATGGATCTGAGGCCATCACGTTTGCAGTCACAGCTTATGGATTCAGTTGAAACGGCTCCAGAGATCCGCTCTCACGAGATGGCTCGTCGTTGCGTCCTTATGGGAGTAATCTTTGCCCTGCTGGGAGCTGTAGCGGGCTGCGTTGAGATACACGGCGGTCGGATCAGAGGTCCCGAAGCATGGCTCATTCTAGCCAGTGTTCCGATGGAACTGGGTCTCTTCTTCTTCGCTTTTTTCGCTCGTTCACGAACGGTTGTCGCAGCCAGCATCACCGTCGTGTACTACACCGTACATCTGTCCGCAGAGATCGTTGTCACTGTTTTGAGTGGGAACCACCAACTCGACACACTCACCTTTCTCGTCTGGTTTTTCCCGCTCCTCATCCTGAATCGGGTAATCAACGGCGGCCGTGTCGCCCGCGTTCTGGGTATTATTGTCACTCCCACGCCATTTGTTATCCTCCTCTGCCTGCTTCCAAGACTGCGGCGCACCTACTCAAAGGATCAGCTCGCAGTGATCGTTGGCATGGAGCTCAGTTATCTGCTTTACTCCGTCATCCTGAACATGGTGACGCGGTACCGTGAGGCATACATCATTGAGCACGAACGCAGCGAGGCTATTCGTACGCAGGCCCTTGCGACCGAACACCTGGCTTTCTACGACCAACTCACCGGGCTCCCGAACAGATTCCTCATCGGCCGCCGCATCCATGAAGCGATGGTCAACTCCGTGAACAAGGGCACCTTCGGGGCGCTTCTGTATCTCGACCTTGATCATTTTAAGACTCTTAACGACACGCTGGGGCACCAGGTGGGTGACAGCCTGCTTCAGGCCGTTGCAGAACGTTTGCTCAAGCACACGCCACCCGGGGCAACGGTGGCGAGATTGGGCGGAGATGAGTTCGTCGTGCTTCTTGAGGACCTCGGAAAGACCTCGGACGCCGCGACAGCTTCTGCACTCATCATTACTGGCAATTTGCTCCGGGGCCTCCAGCCTCGTTACTATTTCGGCGGGTATGAATGGACCAATTCGCCTAGCATCGGCGTCGCCATGTACCCCGAGAAAGCCGCCTCTGTCGATGACTTGCTCAAGCGCGCAGACATCGCCATGTACCGAGCTAAGGCGCTCGGGCGCAACAGATTGTGCCTTTTCGATCCACAACTTCAAACCCTTGTCACTCAGCGCGCCAATCTTGAAACAGACCTCCGCAACGCTCTTCGAGACAAACAGCTCAGCCTCGTGTATCAACCTCAAGTAAACTCCTTCTTTCAGGTCACGGGCGTAGAGGCACTGCTACGCTGGAAGCACCCGGTGCGCGGCCACGTCTCTCCCGCAGAATTTATTCCTATTGCTGAAGAGACGGGTTTGATTCTTGAGATTGGTCACTGGGTTCTGTGTACCGCTTGCGAGCAGCTTGCGCGTTGGGCCTCGCACCCAGCCACTCGCCACCTCTGCGTTTCGGTCAACATCAGCATGTGTCAGTTGCTAGAGAGCACCTTTGTCGATTCAATCCTAGAGGTTCTCAGCTCGACCGGGGCGGATCCGCATTCGTTGACGCTCGAACTGACCGAAAGCGCCGTCATGGAAATGGTCGAGGAGAGCATTCGTAAGATGCAGGAGCTACGGTCGCTCGGAGTTCGCTTTTCGCTTGATGACTTTGGAACTGGCTATTCTTCGCTTTCGCGGCTGGCCCGCCTTCCACTCTATGAACTCAAGGTGGACAAGAGTTTCGTCGACGACCTGGTAGAAGACGCGAAGAAAACCGCTATAGCAAAAGCTGTTATCACACTCGCCGGCGAATTGGGTCTGAATGTTATCGCAGAAGGCGTCGAGACTAAGTTAACCCTTGACCTCTTACTCCAGCAGGGATGCTGTCATTTCCAAGGCTACTATTTCAGTCGCCCCCTTACGATTGCGCAGTTTGAAACATTTCTGTTTGGCGAAGATCAAGCAGCAATAGTTCTTGAAGAAAAACCTGAGTGGCAGCCGGCTATCCCCGGTCGCGTGCTCGACTTTCAACCAGCTTCGTCCTTCAGCTCGACTCGGTATAGCGCCGAGCTTCCCGCCTCTTCTGTAACTATCCTGCAGACGCATTCAACTTAGAGATCCAGAGTATAGGCTAGAACTTAGTGTTCCCCCACGGTCAACAGCCGGCCTCTTCTCCTTGCCTCTAATGAACTTCTTGAAAGGGAATTAGAAAGTTGTTTACGCTGCAACTACAACAAAGACGACTTCAATGAAAACGCGCCTTGG
>CAXTRZ010000067.1:0-11050 GCA_964246715.1 uncultured Acidobacteriaceae bacterium
GTGGTGTCTTCGTCTTTTTCGTCGGGGGTGACGTCCGGCGGAGTATAGGGAACTTTGCGGACGGGGCCCAGAACGACGGCGTGGAGCCGGGGAGGCTTGGCGTACTTGGGTGGGGTGGTGGTCGTCTGCGCAGGTGACACGCAGGGAAAGAAAAGCAGCAGAAGCACGGGAGCGAAGCGAAGGGTCTGCATGGAGGGAACGGTAGAGGAATCAAAGGGCTTTCTCAAGAACATTCTTGGCTTTAAAGACATACCTTGATTCATTGCGCTGAACGTCTGACGGCGTGGCCGCAGGAGACCTACAATGCTGCCATGCGGGAGCTTTGGCTGGTGGCGTTGCAGGCGTTTCAGGTGCTGTTTCTGTGGACGCACGACTGGGTTCCGCTGGGGCGGCTGAACGATGTGGTCGCGGTCAAGAGCCAGGATACGTGGGCGCGGCTGATGCGGGTGACGCTGATCCAAAGCGTGCCGTACACGGTGGGGCTGGCGGCGTGCCTGGTCTACTTGCGGCAGCCGTATCCGGGATGGCTGCGTGACTGGCTGGCGATCAGCTATGGGCTGCTCTTTTTGGGCCAACTGCGGGCATGGTGGCTTCCGTACCTTGTCCGGCCGGAGCCGCAACGTGCGGCGCGCTACCGGATCATGTTCGGCAGGACGCACTCGTTTCTGCCGGAGCGGAACGGCGTGACCCCGAATACGGCGCATCTCCTGCTGCACGTCGCCACGCTGGCGACGCTGGCGCTTCTCTTCGCGTAAGCCCGCCCTGCTCCTGTTCGCGGCAATTTGCGGTTGAGGCAGGCTGCGGCTTCTTCCTGGAAAGATCTTCCCTTTTCCGCGAAGCAGAGACGCGGTCTCTGGTAAAGACGACGCGTGGAAGGATGACAAACGAGGCACCTCTGCAAAGATTCTTGTTGGCGGAAGGCCCGCGGGGTGAAGATTTGCAGAGAGACGCATAGCGCGAAAGTAGTATTGTGGTTGAAAGCGCGTGACCGAGCGGACACGCGGAGATCTTCAGCAAACACCGCGCAGTGCAAGGCGGAACCATTCAGTCAGTCAAGGAAGGAATCAGCACATCATGTGGAAGCCCAATCAGCCCGGCAGCACACCTCAGACGCCGGAGCCGCAGCGCCCGGCAACACCCCCCCAGACGAGCTTTGAGACCGCGGCCGCGAGCCCGGTCCGTCCCGCCACGGCCGGCACCGGCGCCACCGCCGCTGCGGCTACGGGCGAACAGGCCACGATCGGCAAGTCGCTGATCGTCAAAGGCGAGGTCTCCGGTTCGGAGTCGCTCTACATCGACGGTAAGGTAGAGGGCGCGATCAACCTGCCCGGCAACCGGGTCACCATCGGCCGCAACGGCCAGGTCGCGGCAAACATCATGGCGCGCGAGATCGTCGTCCTGGGCAAGGTGCGTGGCAACTGCCACGCCAGCGATCGCGTGGACATCCGCAGCGAAGGCTCGCTGACGGGCGATGTCATCGCGGCGCGCATCTCCATTGAGGACGGCGCGTTCTTCAAGGGCGGCATCGACATCCGCAAGCCGGGCAGCGGCGAGCAGAAGGCCGGCGTGCCTCCCGCGGCCACGCCCGCGGCGGAGCCGGTTACGGCTTAGGCTCAGGCGCAACAGGGACTGAGCCCTCGCTGCGGTGGGGGCTCTTTCTGTTGTTCAGGGAAGGTTGCGGATCAGGGAGAAGAGGAAGGCTGCGGCCAGCAACGCGGAGGTTGTAGGCACGGGGATACGCGGCCACGCCGAACGGCGTAGGGCAAAGGCCAGATAGAACAGCGCGACGGGCACCAGGGCGATGATCAGGGCGTTCAGGTGCACGGCTTCCGCCAGATGGCCGTGCAGCAGCGCGGCAAGGGCGCGGGTGGCTCCGCAGCCGGGGCACAGCAGCCCGGTGGCCTCGTGGAACAGGCAGCGTGGATAAAATCGCGATGCTTCAGGCGGAACCAAGTACAGCAACGCGAGGACAGGCAGTGCAGCGGCCAGTATGGCGCGCAGTGTGGGATGCAGGAGGAGCCTCTGGTTCTGCATCGCGTTAGTAGGGGTACGGTGTAGCCTGGCCAAAGCGGGCGGCTGCCTTCATCGCGTTGATGCGGGTGAGTTGAGATTGGAAGTACAGGCCGCCGAAGAAGAATGTCATCGCCGGATTCAGCACCAGACCCAGCGGCTCCGGCCCGTTGAAGTGCTCTTCCAGCGAACTTTGCTCGCTGAAGCGCGCGATCAGCTTGCTGAGCCACGCGAGGAAGAGCAGCAAGCCGCCGAAGAAGCCGGAGTGCGCGAAGTGAACGCCGGGCGTGAGTGCATGGTGGACACTCGAGCCGGGCGTGACGCAGACCAGAAGCACCAGCACTGCATGGCAGATGTAAATGTAAAAGGCGCTGGAGTTGGGCTGCACGCGACGAAGCCACGCCGTGACAATGAGGTTCCAGATCAGAATGAAGAGCCCGCAGGTGAGAATGGTGAAGAGCATCACCAGCGCCCAATGCAGGTTCGGCGCATCCGGATACGGGCTGGCGGCCGCGGCTGCGTAGACGTTCGGAGGAATCCCGAAGGAGACCGGAGCCCCGGGATTGACGGTGCCGAAACCTCCCCCGCCTGCGGAGGAGGAGTACGCTGGGTTCGCGGCGGAGCCCTCCGCCGCAGGCGTCGAGGGGTGCGCAACGGGTCCTGGCGGCGAGACGGGCGGAACCGCTGGGCCACCCTGCTGTGCAAGAATCTGCGAGACCGGCGCCCAATCCGTCATCTCCTCGTTCTTGGCCAAGTCGTTTAGCAGCACATTGCCCGAGGCAAGATAGCGTTTGAGATCGTCCAGGGTGTACGGGCCATAGATCTGGCCGTTGCGTGAGATCTGGTAGTTCAACGGAGGACTCCTCGTGCGCTGCCTGCTTCGATCAAAACACGCGGACGAGGGAAGGGCAAGGGGATCGCAGCCCTCCTCCTTGCAACGGTAAAAGCAAATTACCTGTGGGTGTAGAGGGAGGCGTGCCAATCAACGTCATTTTCTCTCAAGGAAAATGACACTGCATCGTTCTTCCACTCCACGGCAACAGGTAGTTTGCTCTAGTTGGGCGGCAGGTTCGCCGTGCTCCAGCCGCCGCCCAACGCCTTGATCAGCAGCACACTGGCGTCCATGCGCCGGCGCAGGATGTCGATGTCATTGCGCTCGTTGGCCAGCGCCGTCTGCTGCGCGGTGACGACTTGCAGGTAGGTGTCGATACCGCCGACGTAACGGTTGTTGAAGATGTTCTGCGCGCCCTGCGCTGCCTCGGTGGCCTGGCGCTGCTCTTCCTGCTCCTGCGAGAGGATGCGCAGGACGGCCAGGTTGTCCTCCACCTGCTGGAAGGCGGTCAGCACGGTCTGCCGGTAGTCCGCCGAGCTCTGGTTGAAGCCGGCGATCGCCTGGTCGGAGACGCCGCGGCGTCGGCCGGCGTCAAAGAGCGTCTGGCTGAGCGTGGGACCCACGGCGTAGATGATGTTGGAGGCGCTGAAGAAGCCGGCCAAGGCCGTGCTCTCAAAGCCGGCCGAACCAGAAAGATTCAGGGTCGGAAAGTATGCGGCGCGGGCGATGCCAATACGCTCGTTGGCCTCGTGCGCTCGACGCTCAGCTGCTGCAATGTCCGGGCGGCGTTCCAGCAGCTCGGACGGCAGGCCGGACGGAAGGTAAGGCGGCGCAGCCTTCAACGGAAGCACAGGCAGCGAGAAGCTGTTCGGCGGCTGGCCAATCAAGACCGCGATGGCGTGCTCGTACTGGCTGCGCTGGACAAGCGTGTCGCGCTGCTGCACGATGGCGGCTTGCAACTGCGTCTTGGCCTGGAAGACGTCGGACTCCGGCACCACGCCGCCCTCGAAGCGGTTGGTGGTAATGCGCAGTGCCTCGCGGTAGTCCTTGATTGTCTCCTCCAGCAAGGCATACTGCGCGTCAGCGCTGCGCAGCTCAAAGTAATCCACTGCCAGGTCGCTCTGGATGGAGAGCTGAGCGTTTTCGAGATCGGCGGCGGAGGCCTGCGTCTCCTCCTTGGCGATGGCGACCGTACGCCGGATTCGGCCCCAGAGATCGATCTCATAGTTGAGTGTCACCGGAAGCTGAAGGTCGGCAAGGCCGTTGTTGGCGCTGGCCGCGTTGAAGTAAGGACGGGTGGCGGAGTCGCGCAGGCCTCCGGCAAAGGGCGCCACCCCGATGGTGGGGAACTCGTCTGCCCGATTGATGCCAATCTGTGCGCGAGCGCCGACATATCGCGCCGCGGCGGACTTCAACGACTGATTCTGCAGCCCGGCCTTGACCTCCAGCAGCGAGAGCTCGTCATCGTGGAAGACCGTCCACCAGTCGCCGCGCAGCGTCGCATCGGCGGGCGAGGCCGGATGCCAGCCCGGGTCGGTCTCCTTATAACCATCCTTGTAGTTTTCAGGAGCCTGATACGTGGGCACCGTCGGTTTCACGTACTTGGGCCCGACCATGCAGCCGCTCAGTGCGGCGGCTGCAAACAAACTCAGAGCTGCAATGGTACGAACCCGCGTCGCAGATGCCGGACGCGAGCCCCCCGGATTCAGGCTCGGGGTGACGTTCATTTCGCGGCTCCTTGCGTGTTATTGCTCTTGCTGTTGCCCAGCCGAACCTGCTGGCCGTTGGCGAGCGAGTCCGAAGGATCAAGGATCACCGCGTCCTTCGTAGTCAGGCCGGAGGAGATCTCCACGAACGCGCCGCCGTCATGCGCAATCGTAACCGGGACAAGCTGCGCGCGATCCGCGCCGCCGCTGTTGCGCACCACGCCCACCTGCAGCCCCTGCGCGCGAAAGATCAGCGTATTGGACGGAATCGTCAGGAACTGGCCCGTCACCGGCAGCTTGAAGTGCACGAAGACATACGCGCCGGGGATCAGAGCGCGGTTGCCATTCGGCACGTCGACCTCCACGTTCAGCGTGCGGCTCGCCGGATCGACCGCGTTGGCGTTGCGCGCTACCACGCCGTCGAAGGTGCGGCCCGGATACGCATCGGAGGTCAGCGTCGCATGGTCGCCGTCGTGGATGCCGTTCATATCGGCCTCGGGAATCGGCACAAAGACGCGCAGCCGCTCAATGGACGCCAGATGGAAGAGCTCGCGCGAGTTGCCGCCCGTGCCCTCCTGTCCGGCAACGATCAGCGAGCCCACGTCCGTGTTGCGCGCCGTCACAATGCCGTCAAAGGGCGCATAAATGCGCTCGAATGACTGCAATTGCTGCAGCCTGCGCACGGCGGCTTCAGCGGCTTCGACCGCGGCGTGCCTGGCCAGCGCTCCTCCGATCGCCTCGTCTGTCTCCTGCTTGGAGACCGAGTTCGACTTCAGCAGCGCCTGATACCGTGCGCTCGTCGTGTTGGCCAGGTCCAGGTTGGCCTGCGCGCTCTTCAGGTCAGCCTCGGCCACCTGTAGTTGCTGGTCCACCTCCGGCGTCTCGATCGTCGCCATCAACTGCCCCTTCTTCACATGTGCGCCGATGTCGTAAAACCACTGCTTCAGGTAGCCGTTGGTGCGGCTATAGATCGGCGTATCGACGTAGGCCTGCGTCGCTCCCGGCAGCGAGAGCTCGCTCGCCAAGTGGCCGCTGGACGGATACGTGACGCTGACCGTCGGGACGGCCTCCTGCACCGTCGTCTGCTCCAGCGTGTGCTCCGCGTGGTGCCGGCTGATGACGCCGAACAGAATGGCCGCGATCAGCAGCAGCGCCACCACCGCCAGCGTCATCCAGATGGACCCTGACAGCCCCGTGGTCCGCGGCGGATCGGTTGCCGTCGGCTGCGGGTGAAAGCTGGGGTCCAGCCGGTCGCCGTGAGTAGATGCCGTGCTGGTGTGGGTCGTGCCGTAGTCCGTGTGGCGCACCAGCGGCCGTCCCTCCCGGCCGTACTCCAGGCTCTCCTGTTCCGGCATATCGCTGGAAAGGCCCGCGCCCGTAAGAGTTCCGGTGGAGGTGCGCGCTCCGCGTTGCGCTTCGGTCTCGTTGATGGAATTCATGTGTTGCTCCAGCGTTCTGGGTTATCGAGATCAGAAAAGTTCATATCGCGTTACATTATGCATGCTGCTCGTGCAGGGCTTCTTCTTCCACCGGCGAAGGCGCCGTCTCGCCGCGGCCTCCGTGCAGCAGCGCGAAGACGCACGGCACAAAGATCAGCGTCGCCAGCGTTGCCGCCAACAGGCCGCCGATGACCGCGCGGCCCAGCGGCGCGTTCTGCTCGCCGCCCTCGCCCGCGCCCAGCGCCATCGGCACCATGCCGATGATCATCGCCAGAGCCGTCATCATCACCGGACGGAAGCGCGTCGCGCCCGCTTCAAGCGCGGCATGGATCGCATGACCATGCACCGCCAGCCGCTCCGTCGCAAAGCTGACCACCAGGATGGAGTTCGCCGTCGCCACGCCCATGCACATGATCGCTCCCATCAGCGCCGGAACGGACAGCGTCGTATGCGTCAGGAACAGAAACACCATAATGCCGGCCAGCGCCGCCGGCAGCGCCGTGATGATAATGAACGGATCCAGCCACGACTGAAAGTTCACCACAATCAGCAGATACACCAGCACAATCGCAAATCCCAACCCGGAGATCAGCCCGAAGTACGACGCCCGCATCGTCTCGATCTGTCCGCGTACGCGGATGATGCTGCCTTTGGGCAGGTCCTTCTTGTGCCGCTCCACAATCTTGTTGATCTGCGCGGACACCGCGCCCAGGTCGCGATCCTGCACGTTGCCGTACACATCCAGCACGCGGCGGATGTTGTAGTGATTGACCACCTGCATCTCCGTGCCGCGCTGGATGTTGGCCACGTCGCCCAAGATCTCTGGAACCTTCGCCGTCGTCGATGCGATCGGAATATTGCGCAGGTCGTTCAGGCTCTGGATGGCGTATTGCGGCGCCTCCACCACGATGTTGTACACCACGCCGTTCTTGTTGTTCAGGTAAAACTGCGGCGTCAGCTGCGTGCTTCCGGAGAGGATGTTCAGCATTGACCCGCCCACATCCCTCTCCGTATATCCGCCCTGCGCGGCCTTCGTGCGGTCCACGCTCACATTGAAGACCGGGTAGTCGTCCGGCTGCTGAATCCGCGTATCCACCAGCCCCGGCACCTGCCGCATCTCCGCCAGAATCTGGTTGGCGACGGCACGGTTGCCCGCCAGGTTCGCGCCCTCAATCTGCACATCAATCGGCGCCGGCAATCCGAAGTTCAGAATCTGCGTCACGATATCCGACGGCAGAAAGTAGAACGTCGTCCCCGCAAACTGGTGTGGAAGCTGCAGCCGCAGCGTGCGGACAAAGTCCGCCGTCGGCCCATGCTCCCGCTTCAGCGACACCAGGATATCCGCGTCCCCCGCGCCGATCAGCCCCGATGTCGCATGTTGCAGATTCAGCGTGGAGTACGGCAGCCCGATGTTATCCAGGATGTTGTCCATCTGCTCCGCCGGTACTACCTTGCGAATCTGCTGCTCCACCAGGTCGCACAGCTTTGCCGCATCCTCAATGCGCGTGCCGCTCGGCGCCCGCACATGCAGGATGAACGATCCGCTATCGCTGGCCGGAAAGAAGTTCTGCCCCAGGTACGGCACCAGGAACCCCGCGCAGAGGCACACGCCCAGAAACGCCGGAACAAACAGCATCCGGACGCTCACCAGCGCCCCCAGCAGCCCTTGATACCCCGCCCGCAGCCGCTCGAACAGCTCATTGAACTTGCGCTGCAACACCGCCAGCGGATTCCGCGAGGGCGTCGCATGATGCTCATGCCGCTTCAGCAGGTACAGCGCCATCGTCGGCACCAGCGTGCGAGACAGGATGTAGCTCGCTATCATGGCGAACACCACCGCCTCTGCCAGCGGCACGAACAGGTATCGCGCCACGCCGGAGAGGAAGAACATCGGCAGGAACACGATGCAGATGCACAGCGTGGAGACCAGCGCCGGCACTGCAATCTGCGCGGCCCCGGTCAGGAGCGCATCGGTGATCTCGCGCCCCTCTTCCAGGTTGCGCTCGATGTTCTCAATCTCCACCGTCGCATCGTCCACCAGGATGCCGACCGCCAGCGCCAGCCCGCCCAGCGTCATAATGTTGATCGTCTCGCCCAGCAGGCTCAGGATGATGATTGAGGTCAGAATCGACAGCGGAATCGACACCGCAATGATCACCGTCGAGCGCCAGGAGCCTAGAAACAGCAGAATCATAAACGCCGTCAGCAGCGCCGCGATTAGCGCCTCCCGGATTACGCCCTCGACCGAAGCCCGCACGAAGATCGATTGATCCCCGATCGGCGTGATCCTCAGCGCGTCCGGCAGCGTGCTCTTCACCTGCGGCAGCAAACCCTTCACCTGCTGCACCACCGTCAGCGTGCTCGCATTGCCGCTCTTCAGCACGCTCAGCAGCACGCCTCGGTGGCCGTCCTGCCGCACAATATTCGTCTGCGGAATCGACCCGTCGGAGACGCTCGCAACGTCCCGCATGTACACCGTCGTTCCGCCTACCTGGCGCAACGGCAGGTCGTTTAGCCCCAGCAGCGTCTCCGGAGAAGAGTTCAGCCGGATGTCATACTCATCCCCGCCAATCTTCGCCGTTCCGCTCGGCTGCACCACATTCTGGTTCCCCAGCGCAGTCAGCACATCTTGCGGGCTCAGGCCCCGCGCCTGCAGCTTCTTCGGATCCAGGTACACCATGATCGACCGCTGCTTGCCGCCATACACATTCGGCACCACGGCCCCGGGCACCGTCACCAGTTGCGCCCGGATGAAGTTCAACCCAAAGTCATTCAACTGCTGCTCGGACAACCCCTCGCCGGAGAGACCAAGCTGCAGGATCGGAACGCTCGACGCGGAGAAGTTGATGATCTGCGGAGGCAGCGTCCCCGGCGGCAGGCTCTTCAAAATAAACTGCGACCCGCCCGTCACCTGCGCGTTCGCCGTATCCAGGCTCGCACCCTGCTGCAGGTAAACCTTCACCACCACTTGCCCGTTCACCGTCGTCGATTCGATGTGCTGGACGTTATCCACCAGCGTCGTCAGCACCTTCTCGTACGGAGTTGTCAGCCGTCCTTCCAACTCCTCCGGGTTCAGCCCCGTGTACTGCCACGCAATCGACACCACCGGAATATTAATCGACGGGAAGATGTCCGTCGGCGTGTTCAGAATGACGACCGGAGCCGCGATCAGAATCAGGATCGCAAGCACGATGAAGGTGTAAGGCCGGCTGAGCGCAATTTTGACGATCCACATGGGCGGCGGTTCCTCGTGACGGTCTCGATCCGGTTATGGACTTGACGTTAAACCCTGCCTGAAAGCGGCGGATCACTTAATGCAGGTAGTTCTTCAGTGTAACCGGGGCAGATCGCCCTGTAATAGTAGGACACCTCAGGGGCAGCTCAAGTTTCACAGGATTTTCCGTCGCTCTTGAACGGAAAAACCGATTGATGGACAATGGGTTAGGTTGTTTGTCTTTCCGCACGCAACTGCGGTTGCCTCATCCAAGATCGGTAAAGATGGGTCATCCCTGAGCGGAGTCCGTCGGTCTCATCGATGGACGCAGTCGAAGGACCCCGAAGAAGCCTGTCTCAACTCGATCTTTAGCAGGCTCGGCGAGAGTTTCGCCGTCACCTGTTCTGGGTGCCCCATCCTTTTCGCGGCTTCATCGCGAAGAGGGTGGGGTACCGGGCGAAGCCCCACCGCCTTTGCTTTCCAGTCTCCCAGGAAGCCCCCATGGAACTCCGCCACCTCCGTTACTTCTGCGCCGTCGCCGACCACGGCACCTTCCGCGCGGCCAGCCGCCATCTGCGCATCTCGCAATCCGCCATCAGCGAGCAGATCGCCGATCTCGAAGACGAAGTCGGCGGCCCCTTGCTCGACCGCGCCCAGCGCACCGCCCGCCTCACCGCGCAAGGCCGCATCTTTCTGGAAGAAGCCCGTAAGACCCTCCGCTCCGCCGACCGCGCCGTCGACGTTACCCGGCGCTCCCTCCTCGGCCAGGAAGGCGAGCTCTCCATCGGCTTCTTCTCCTGGGGCGCCGGCGGCTTCGTCCCCCGCCTCATCCGCGAGTACCGCCGCCTCCACCCCACCATCAAGCTCTCCTTGTTCGAGATGCACACCTGGGTCCAAATGGAGGCCTTTGAGAGTGGCCGCATTGATGTCGGCTTCACCCGCCCGCTCGAGCCGCCCTACAACCAGGCCCTCCGCGACGAACTCCTCTACAACGACCCCGTCGTTGCCGTCATGCCCAGCGATCACCCGCTCGCCGCCGGCGCCCCCTCGCCTGGCGTAGACGTCAAAGCGCTCTCCGGCGAGGCGCTCGTCATGGTCGAACGCGGCGTCTCCCCCGCCCTCTTTGACAACATCGTCTCCCTCTGCGCCTCCGCCGGCTTCTTCCCCAACGTGGTCAACTCCTCCTCCACCTGGTCTGGCGTCCTTGCGCTGGTGGAGGCAGGCGAGGGAATCGCCCTCGTTCCCTCCGGAGCCCGCCACTTCCGCTCCCGCAGCCTCACCTTCTGCCAGCTCACCCCCAAGACCACCCACATTGGCCTCTCCGTCGCCTGGAACCCTCAGAACGAAGGCCCCGTCGTCCAGGACTTCCTCCGCCTCGTCCGCGAAAACAAGACCCGCATCCGCCGCTCCCTCGGCAACTGAGCTCCGCATGCCACGAAGGTGGTATCGGGCGAAGCCCGGCGGCTTTGCTCTTCCGCTCCACGCAAAGTTCTTCCGCTCCACGCAAAGTATGGTTCTGCGCAAAAGCCGCCTTTATCTCTATGCAATCAGACGGCTTATCAATACGTCTCACACCGGTGCACACTCCTTGGTGCACTTTCACCATGATCCGACTTTTTGTGGCTAAAAACTCAAATCTCCAGGAAAGACGCACCCTCCACCACAGCTCCACGTTGCATCCCACCAGCGTTAGCCACACACTTAACCACATCTTCACCATCCAAAAACACCACTAAAATGTGGTGGTGGTCCCCTGGATCACCACCGCCTCATTCGCCCGCAGCGTCAGCATAACCCCGGCTGCCGCCCTTGCCAGCGCCGCAGAAGAGCGCGTAGCCAGCCGAACCTC
>CAXTRZ010000068.1:0-9782 GCA_964246715.1 uncultured Acidobacteriaceae bacterium
TTCAAAACCCCTTGGGGCGCATTTATGGAGATCTTGTGGCGCCCCGACCACCTTGGTTACGAGAAGCAGACGACAAAGCGACTCTTTCAGCCACACGACAGCTGGTCCACGCAGCAGTGACGGCGCCATAAGTCAGAGGTCTCCCGCGGAATGGAAGACCTGTATCAGGGGCGGCAGCGACGGTCTTCGTGCTCTTGCCCCGGCGTTTGGGACCGACAATGAAGCTCCCTTTTATCGCTTGTCAACGTCGCACTTTACAAACGCTTCTTCCAGATTGAGTTTGCCCTGCTCGTGCATCACCTCGCCAACAGACGCAAGCGCCTGCCAGCTTGCCGATTGTCCACTGCTGAACCGGTAATGGCGGATCTGAACGGAGAGTACTTCTCCGGCAGCTCGCGACATTGCGCTCCAGTCCCGGGCATCCATGGCACACCGTCACAACGCCCGCGTGTCGATATGGACGGCGATGGATTGTACGCGGCGCGCCGGCCGCAGCACCGGCTTCACCGCCAACCACTGTTCTTCCGTCAACTTCCAGCGTTCTGTTGGAGCGTAAGGGCGCGGAGCTTTGCACCTTTCAACCAATGATTCTCTACGACCTCACTGCCAACGCACGTTCTCCATTTATTCCATGTCATCGACAAACACGGCTGTGGTAAGGGCAGGAATAATTGCCGTCCCATCCTTAGCTGTGAAGGTCGACTCGCGTAAAACCGGATCCGACGAAGCCTTTTGCGCCGGATGCAGATGATATGGCAGTCCTGTCAAGCTGGCATCCATGAAGGTCACGGGGGCATTGCTGGCGTTGAAGAAGACGATGACGTGATGGGAGCCGCCATAGTTGTGGCCATGGTCATCTAATTTCATGACAATCAAGCCGGGGATCTGATTCGGCCCAACGTTAAGAAAGCTGAGATTTGCTTGGATTTCAGCTAACGTACCCATGCGGAAGAGACCAGTGCTATATCGGATTTCGAGGAACTGCTGAAACGCAGCCGTAGCGGTTTCAATGTTCTGCGGAGTTGCCTGAAGAGAAGAATTTGCAAGCAGAGGCTGATAGATGGGCCAGAATGCCTGGTTAACATTCGCAATTGGAAGTCCAATGCCCCAGTTATTTCCCCGCCCGCTCCAATCGATCTTGTTGAACCAATCGCCTGAGTTATAGCTGCCGTCATCCATATCTTTGGATCGAAGGAGATCGTCCGCAGCGTAGTAGAAAGGAATGCCCTGTGCCAATGTGATCAAACTCATTGCAACAACCTGACGACGTGCACGCATTGCGATCGTGTCCGCTGCCGATACCTTTACTTGAATTGCGTCGAAAAGGGACTGATCGTCATGTACGGAACAGTAGTTGACATCTTCCAAGGGCGACGCAGAATAGCCAGCCGGTTGTCCGTTGTAGGTCAACTGAGAGCCAGTCACGTTCTGACCTTGAGCATTGACGAAGCTATAGTTCTTAAGCGCGCCTGCAAGACTCAAGCGGATCAGATCAGCCTGCCCAAGCAAGGTGGAGAGTTGGCCCGACGCAGGTAAGGTCTGACTCTCGTAGGTGCTCGGATCGGTAAACATACCGGTGGCAAAGCCCTGGTCCTGGAAATCGGTTCCGAACGCATTTCCCCCTCGCACGGAATCGCGTATCCGGTCATTGAAACTGCCGATACCCGTACCATACAGATTGATCTGGCTCGCATTTGGTCCAATAGCGTTGTTTGCCGCTTCAGCGATCTGGAAGCCCTCGCCATAAATGTAGATCTTGCTTCCGTCCACGCCATCTTTCTCAGGCGTAAGCGCATTCAAAGCATTTCGAATGTCAACCATGTTGTAGACAAAATGCAATCCCATAGCATCGAAGCGGAATCCATCGATTTTGTAGTCCTTTGCAGCTAAGACAACGGAATCAATCATCAGCTTTTCCATCATCTTGTGTTCGCTTGCGGTATCGGCACAGCAGGAGCCGGTTTCCAATACCCCATTCGCATCAAGCCGGTGGTAATAGTTCGGCACCAGTTCGTCGAAGATCGCGCTCGGCGTCTCGCCGCTGGTATAGGTGTGATTGAAGACAACGTCTTGGATGACGCGAAGGCCCGCGGCATGAAGACCCTCAACCATAACGCGATACTCGCGCACGCGATCCTTTGGATCGACAGCATACTGCCCAGCAGGCGCCATATAATGGACGGGGTCGTAACCCCAGTTATATGGGTCCGCATTCTGCACGGCTTCAATGGCTGCCTGCTGTTGTTGACCGTCCGGGGGAGTCGGCGACAGAGGCCCAGGCGATTCCCACGTCGATTTGTCCTCGTTGACGCTTCCGAAATGGAAGCTTGGAAGGATGTGAATATCTTTCAAGCCGGATTGGGCGAGGGTGCGAAGATGCCGCATGCCGTTTGTCCTTGGATCCGCGAAGGCTTCATATGTTCCCTGAATAGCCGCCGGTACTGTGGAATCGCCAATGCTGAAATCGCGGATGTGCAACTCGTAGATGCTCGTATCGAGAAGGCTGGCGATGGGCGGCGATGTCGTAAAATCCCACGCAGGTGGCTTGGTCTCTTCGGCCTCCAGATCGGTGATGCGGCTCATCACGCCGTTGAGCGAAAGATCTATGGAGTACGGATCCGTTGTGATGTTGGTGACAACTGACTGCGTCGCGGAGACAAAGACACTCGCCTGCAACTGGTAGTACTTGCCCTTCCAGTCATGGTCTCCATCGGCAATCCAGACACCGCCATGTTCGTGCATCGGCACCGTCTTTGACGGCGCGGTATCCGTGGCATGATCAAACAGCAACAGAGAAGCACTTTGGGCCGTGGGCGCCCACACCTTGATCTTCACTGGGTAGCCGTCATCATCCTCCCAGTCGAACCATGAAGGATCTCCCTGGTGACGAAAGACAACGCCGAGCTTACCGTTGTAGGCCAGCAGAGCATCGAGAGCGCCGAATGTCTGCACGCCCGTCGTGTACTTCAACGTCCCGTCTGGCCCCATGGACGATACCTGCAGTTGGCTTCTAAGGGCGGAGGTCAAGGATGCCGGCCGAATGTTTGCGGGGAGCTTGAAGAGCGCGTAACCCGAAAGCTGTGGGAACCGTGTCAACTCTTCTGCGGTCAGAGTTCCGGAAAATGGGGTAAGCGGAATGGTGGTGCCACCTGTAAGCCCGCTTGACGTAATCTGCAATCCAGCGTTCAGGCTGGCATGCAGTGCATAGGTGTAGTTGGTCTGGAAATACTGGGGCTGGATAGCGATTGTTGTCGCATCGATCCAGTAAGCCTGAAGTTGATTAAAAGGACCAGACAACAACTGCGCAGCAGTTGGCGGTTTCAGAAAAACCGTAGTATTACCGGAGACAACCCAGCCCTCTAACTGCTGCGGAATCTGCAACGATTGGTCCGGTCCAGGATCTTTCATCCCCGTGATGCAGTTATGAATAATGAAGCCGAGATAGCCTGGGACGACCGCCACATCAAAGTATGGTCCATAACTATCGTATCCGGTATAGGAATCGTTTGTGACGCAGAAGTTGCCGTTGGGATCGGTCGTCGCTCCATAAACGTAGAGGAGCCAGTTGTCATAGTTGCCATCGGGCCGGTAGTAGTGAATCCGCGCGTGATTCGGCGGGATCGGAGGGTCTTGACCACCGGTGCCTAGAACAGGCTGATAGGTGAGAAAGTTGTCATTGCCGGAGACCTCCCAGAATTCGTTGCCCTGCGTGGCCGGATCGACGGACTGATTAGGGCCAGGATCCTTGGTGTTGCCGTTATGAAGAATCAGCCCGACGTTCGTTGCGCCTGCAGTTACGCCCACATCAAAGTAAACACCCCAGCTATCGGTACCCGTGATTGGGACCGGACCATCTGCAAAGTCGTTCGGCTCAGTCGTGTCGAAGAAGGCGTAGATTGTCCAACCGGTATAGACGCCGTCCGGACGATAGTAGTGGACGCGAATATCTCCACTTGGGATCGGCGGGGCAGTCTGCGCGACAGCGGATGCCGAGGTCATCCACCCTGAGAGAAGCAGGAGAAGCGATATGGTATGGAGCCAGACGCGAGATACTCTGAAATAATTAGGCATTTGATTCTCCTCCTAGGTGAAGAGCCCGATCGTTCGGGCGCAAGTTGTATTCAAGGCGGCGCAACTATCGCATCTGGATAATCTCGCCGCTGACATTTGCTGGAACGGTGACACTCCATCCGTTTGTGCCATGTTCTAAGGCAAGACTTGTCGAGCCAAGAGAAGCTGTGCTCAACTTCGGAGTCCATCCGTGGATCTCAAGTCGATAATCCTTCCACCACGCAGCGAAGCTACCTTCCTGGGGCGACACCTGTACGCTCAATGAGCCGTCCTGCGCCGTCGAGCAGCTGAATCGAACACGGGCGAAGCTGCCTTTGCGATACTCAAAGCTGTGCCCATCATCCGTATACACAACACCAGCACATGGAGTGCTCGAATCCGTTGCAAGGTAAACCCGCAGCATTAATGGCCCGACCGGTTTCTCCTCCGTGCTCTGCGTAAGGGGTTCAATGGGAAGGATGCTGCCGCCTCGTACATAGACCGGAAGCACCTCAAGGCTGGGTTTCACCAGCACGGGTTTGTTCACGTTCAGCTTGTCGCGCTGCTCAAGGTCGCGTGCTTGTGTCTTGCTGCTCCGTTGGAATTGTTCGTCGGTCCAGTAGTCATACCAAGTACCCGGGGGCAGGTTCACCTCGTACGCCGCGACCTCATCGGGAGATGGATTCGGCGCCACCAGAAGATCCTCTCCGATCATAAATTCGCTTCCGTTGTCATCCAGATCGATCGGATGTTCATCCGCAGTCGCATCTGGAAACTCCACGAAAAGCGGCCGCATCATCGGGACGCCTGAATGCGAAGTCTCCTCTGCTGTGGTGTACAGGTATGGAAGTAACCGGTATCGCTCCTCAATAAAGTGGCGGCGTATGTCCTCCTGAGCCTTACCATCCACCCACACCTCGTGCTGTCGTGTTCCCTTGGCAGAATGATCGCGGTCGATCGGCTGGAAGGCAGCAACTTCCAGCCACTTGGTGAGCAATTCGGGTGAGGGCGATCCAGCGAAACCGCCCACATCGGCTCCGGCCATTGAGAAGCCGCTCAGCCCAAGATTCATAAGCTGAGGCATCGTCATGCGCAGATGATTCCAGGTGGCGCTGTTATCTCCAGTCCAGGTAACCGCATACCGCTGCCCCCCCGCGAAACTCGCTCGTGTCATAACGAAAGGACGCTCGTCTGGCCGCAACTTCAGCACGCCATCATAGGTCGCCTCCGAGTTGAGCATCCCGTACACATTGTGAATCTCGAGATGGGTCGCAGTTCGTTTGGCGAAGCCAGGCTCATCGATCCGGTGCTGCACCTCATCCGGCATGGTCTTGGTCGCTACGTTGAAGACCGCTGGTTCATTCATGTCATTCCAGAAACCGGCTACGCCATCTGCAACAAAATCCTTGTAGAGCGTACCCCACCACTCGCGCGTTTGCGCCTGGGTAAACTCCGGAAACACAGATGGCCCGGGCCACACCGCACCGACATATCGAGAGCCATCGGGAAGCTTAACGAAATGATCGCCCATCACGCCCGAATCGTAAGGACCATAGCCAACGCCCGGTTGGTCCGGGATGTGGAGATCAGTGATCACGACCAAATGAAACTGATCGGCAGCCAGGTTCTTCACTAACTGCGGAAAGTTGGGGAACCTTTCAGCATCTACCGTGAAGGGCATGTTTTTTCTCTGAAAATCAATATCAAGCCACAGAACATCGGAGGGAATGTGGTCTGTGCGCAGGCGATGTTCCACATCAAGAAGTTCTGATTCGGGCGAGTACGTATAGCGCGACTGCTGAAAGCCCAGAGACCACAGCGGCGGCAACGGAGTAGATCCAGTTAGCCAAGCAAACGCAGCCAAAACACGCTTTGGTTCCGGTCCATAGAGCAGGAAATAGTCCAACGGGCCATCCGTCGCGCCGAAGCTGTACTCCGCCGGGTTCTCGCGGCCAAAGTCAAAAAAGCTGCGGAAGGTGTTGTTGAAGAAAACACCAAGCGATCTTCCCTGCCGCGTCTGCATGAAAAATGGAATGCTTTTGTAGATCGGGTCTGTCGACTCCTGCCACGCGAAGTGATCGGTGTTCCACATGGTGAACGCCTCGCCTGCGCGATCAAGTGGCCCCGGCTTATCGCCCAGCCCGAAGAAGTGGTCATCCGCGGTGGAGCGCTTGTAAACGCGAAAGTCCTTGCCGTGATGCACTACGGGCTCCGCGTCTTCCTGCAGCAGATGCCCATTCAAATCCGAAACGGCAAGCGCCAGATCAGGACCAACCTCCACCAACAGCTTGCTGGTCTTGAATCCACGGGCCACAGCTGTAACAGACACTGTGCTATGCAGTGACGTCGGTAATACCGACCATGATGCGTTCTCGGGCTCTTGCCCTTGCTGCCACAAACGCACACGCAAGATATCATCTCGCAGTGCCGTGACCTCCATGTGCTGAGCCGCGCTCTGAACGCGGACCCCGTTGGGCATCGCCAGGACAGGCATAGTCTGGCTAGACATCGCCTGCATAGGCATCGTCTGCGCATCTGATGGCAAAGCCGCTAACCATATAGCACCGGCCGCGCAAACTGAGAGTCTGCGGAAGAAAGCAACGAGAGTAAAGGATGGCGAGAACACAGCGGCTCCTGCAGAAAGCAGTAAGGTCGACTTTTATTCAGCGGTGAGCTTTTGAGGATTGCGGAAAACCCGCACCCCGAAAGGCGGTAACGAGAGTTGAGGCAGGGCCAAAGATGGCGTTGGCTTTGGAGCCTGATCGGTAGGCATTCCGGCTTCTCCTTGATGCGTAAAGTTATTCAGAACAACTTCGCTCCAGGAGCCCGAACCTACTTCAATGCTGCCGGCAAAAGGTACGTTCGAAAGATTGACTGCGACAAAAACCGTCTCTTCCGCAGAGCGTCGTAGATAGGTCACCACGTGGTCCTCGTCGGAATTACGCAGCCAAACGAGCTCGCCGTGCCGCAACGCAGGTGAGTTTTCTCGAAGGGGAATCATCACTTTATAGAATTCTGGGAATGCCGGTTCTACCTGTCCGGCTTGCCAGAAGATGGATTCCTTCTCAAAGAGCGCCGGCCCGGTTGAAGGCGTCGTGTCAGCCACCTCCATGCCGTTGTAGAGCATGGGGGCGCCTGGCAGGGTAAAGACCAAAGCGGAAGCGGCAAGCGCTGCCTGTGCGCCATAACGGACAACCGCCCGACGAGTGTCGTGGTCATCGCTAATGAGCATGTGCCAGCTTCCAGGAGGGAAGCGCGATGTCTGCGTGTTCACCTCGTCCCGGATCGATGAGGCTGGTTTTGCGTGCAAGATGACCTGGTTCATGGCCTCCAGCAGCGGCCACGCATAATCAATGTTGAAGTCCTGCTGAAGCAGCTCGGGTTGCGACGCCTCAGCGAGCAGCAGTACATCGGGCCGGATGGCTCTCAAGGCAGTACTTGCCTGATCCCAGAAGACCGTAGGTACGTCCCCCGCATCGTCAAGACGAAACCCATCAAGGTCAAACGTCTTCAGCCAATACGCAAACATATCAACCATGTACTTACGCAAACCCGGATCAGCATAGTTCAGGGCCGCTACGTCGGTCCAACTATGGGGATAAAGAATCTTGCCGGCAGCGTCCTGCTTGTAATAAGACGGATGGGCCATCATCACACTATCCCAAGCGGTGTGATCCGCAACTTCATCTAGGATCACGCGCATGTGTCGTTCATGCGCGGCTTGCACCAAGCGCAGGAGGTCTGCCTTTGTTCCAAGATCAGGATTCACGGCATAGTAGTCACTCACTGCATATACACTGCCAAATGTACCTAAACGCTGCGCCTTTCCGATGGGGTGGATCGGCATAAGCCAGAGCACGTTCACTCCAAGCTTCTGCAAGCTGTCAAGTCGTAAGGTCACGCCATTTAGTGTGCCCTCGGCAGAAAAGGCACGCGGGAAGATCTCGTAGAAGATGGCTTGATCCATCCAGGAAGGCGCGTGCTGTGCAACAACCGCGGTAGCAGAGTTGGTCTGACCGTATGTGCTTTTATGCGTTGAAAAGAACAGTGTGCACAGGGCCAGTACTGTGCCCAGCGCCATGCGGCGGTAAAGACGATAACCTGCGTCTATGATCCGAACGGCCAGAGATAAAGGTTTCAGCGGCATGATGCTCCAACTAGGTCTAGCAAGCTTATCTGTAGCTTGGCACTTAAAATGGGTGGAACAATCAGAGGAAGTCGGATCGCTTTTACAAAGGCTGCTCGAAGCGAGGTATACCGGCGGCACCTCGCGAGAGCTGCCGCCAGCATATGAAGCTAATCAACCTAGAGCACCGCTCTCGTTGCTGCTGATTGTCAGCTTGTAACAACCGTCAGGAGTTTTGAACCACATTAAGCTAACCCGTCGCCGTAGTCTCCGGGAAAACCGCTTAAGCTTCTTTTGACAACCTTCGGCGCAACAAAGCTGCAGGAGTAGCTGTAAAAGCCCTTGTAGAGTGTCTGAGGCACCTAATTAGGCTTGTTTGGTTGGAGGTACAAGGGGAAGTAGAGGTGGAAGTGCGAGTACGGCCCTCGTTCTCATGACAACTTCCTTAGAAGGCGTGGTAGGTTGTGTGTCGATGAGATGCCAGATCCAGATTGCGCTGGATCTGGCACCTGTTCTGTCGCAGCTAAAACACCAGCCGTGCAGCGAGCTGGATCTTTCTAGACGTGCTACGAAGGCCTGTTATAGCGCCGAAGTTTGCATTCTGGGCGTCAGTAGCAGCGGGATTTGCAAAGCTCGGGGTGTTTGTCACGTTGAAGGCGTCACCATGCAGCTCTAGCTGCTTGCCCTCGGAGATGTGAAGGTTCTTCTGCACTCCAAGGTCCACATCGCGAAATCCCGGCCCATAGGTCGCGTTGCGGCCAAGAGTTCCTACACGGGAGTACACCAAATTCCCCGTGCCGTCAGTAGCTTGGTTATAAGGAAGCCCTGAGGAGTTATAGGAAGCAGGATTGAACCATTCAGTCAGCTTTTTGGGATATTCAATGGGTGCAACCAAATCGGGCCGGTTTGATATAGTTTGTTGGCCGGCCCCAGAGGCAAAGATGTCGAACGGCTGACCGGTTGCCAGTTGAACAATATTGTTGATCTGCCAGCCTCCAATGAGCAGATCCAAACCACGGTTTACGCCTGAACCGAAGCGCTCCCCGCGCCCAAAAGGTAGAGAGTAGACAAAGGATGAGCTGAAGATATGCCGTTCGTCCTGTTCGGAGTTGCCGTAGTTCGCTGCCGTGTTGTAGTACAGCAGCAGCGCCACCGGCGTCCCCATCTCAGGGCTGTCGGAGCTGTCAAGCGCATGGGACCAGGCGTAGGATGCCGTTGCGAGCAGGTCTTTGCTGCGGTGCTCATAGTGCAACTGCAGCCCGTTGTAGTTGGATGCCCCATCATAATCGTTATACGTGATGTTGCCGTCCTGACCCGGGTAGGGTCGCGTCGTCGCTCCAATGTGATATTGCGTGAGATTGAACGTGCCGCCATTGTTGTTGGTGTAGAACGTTGAAAGCCGATCCCCGTAGGTTCCCACATACGCCACACTGAACACATCTCGCGGAGTAAGCTGCTGTTGCAATTGCAGGTTGTACTCCTGTATACGGCTATGCTTGTTGTTGACATTGATCGCCGTACCGCCGATGCCCGGTGGGGGAGCGAGTGGGTTGAAGGAAGCAAGAGTAGGAGGAAGCGGCAGTTGGTTTGTTACAGCTGCCGGGCT
>CAXTRZ010000068.1:9792-10924 GCA_964246715.1 uncultured Acidobacteriaceae bacterium
GTAGGGCGCCTGCAACTGTGCGGTCTGTCCGCTCAACGTGAGGCAGTAACCATCCTGGTTATAGAAGTAGTTATCCCCGCTAAAAGGACCGTTTTGTCCTAGTTGGTTGTTGATACCCCCATAATCCGGGAAGTAAAAGATGCCGTAACCGCCATGAAGAGCCGTCTTGCCATTCCCGCTGAGATCGTAGGCAAAGCCAACGCGGGGCGCGAAGTTCAAGTAGTCCTGGTTGACGATCGTTTTGGACACACCATTCACGCCGGCCTCCAGCACCTGGCCGTTGTTTACGTTGAATGAGCTTTGCTGGTTGTGGGCTTCGTACGGCCAAGTGAGCAGGTCGTAACGCACTCCCAGATTTAGCGTAAGCCGTTTATTAAGCCGCCAGTTATCCTGGATGAACAGAGCGTCTTCCTGGTTGATGTTCGAGAAAAAGCCGGTCTGCGAGCCGATCTGATATTGGCTGGCGCTTGCAACCAGATACTCGCTCTCGTCATACCCTGTGAAAAGGTTCGGGCTGTAAAAGATGCCGCCCTTACCTTCAATGGGCCGGTAATAGTTCACAACGCGGCGCAGAAGCGTTCCGCCAAAGCTAAGCTCATGAGTGTGAAGGTTGAGACTTACCGTATCAGTAACCTCATAGACGTTCTGCGGAACCACATACGGACCGTAGTCGCCCGTGTAAGTCAGGTCGGTTCCATAGCCGCCGGTCAACGGACCGCCCGTATTGACCGCGGCCCCCAGGGTCGTATCGTTAATGCCCAGGATCGCACCCACGGATACGCCGTAGTTGGGGGGTGTATAGCCGAAGTTATCCCGGTTGTAGGCAATGCGGGCCTCGTTGACCGCGTGGGGAGAAAAAGTATGCGTGTACCCCAAATCGTAGCCGCGAGCATGCAAATAGTTGATCTGTCCCGAAGCGTTCAGAGGTGGATGTCCCGGATTGTCTGCCAACTGCGAGTTCTGGTCCGACGTCGTGTTGTCGTAAGAAAAGCGGAGGAAGAACTGATTGCTCTGGGAAGCGTTCCAATCTAGG
This sequence comes from uncultured Acidobacteriaceae bacterium, assembly GCA_964246715.1. GTDB lineage: Bacteria > Acidobacteriota > Terriglobia > Terriglobales > Acidobacteriaceae > Edaphobacter. Next base: position 10,826 of record CAXTRZ010000068.1, read on the forward strand.
CGGGTGTCGAAGGTGTTGTACTTGCCATTTTTTTTTTTTTTTTAGTAGTAGTTTGAGATCTTGAGGTCTGTTTTCGTCGGCAGCGGAAAGGCATTCAAG
>CAXTRZ010000069.1:0-10885 GCA_964246715.1 uncultured Acidobacteriaceae bacterium
CAGCGAGGTCGCCTGCATGAGGGTCAGGGGCGAGTTCTGATCGAGCGGAATGGCTCCCTGCTTGGCAAAGGCGCCCAGGATGTAGACGACGCCCACGCGGGAGATGAGGATGGTGTCGCGCGGAAGGATCTGGATGTTGGCTTGCGCGGCCTGCGTGGGGTCGGTGCCAAGGTCAACGATGATGGGCTTATCCAGGCCGGGACGCAGAATGGTGACCACATGGCTAGCGTTGATGGGCAGCGGACCCGCAGCGGCCAGCACCTCAAAGAGCCGCCGGCTGCCGGTGAGCGGGATGACCGCGTGCAGCTCTCCGGAGACGGTGGCGAACTGGCCGGCAGCCTCCGTGACCTGCACGGAGACCTGCGGATCGAGGTACATGCCCGCGTCCTTCAGGCGCTGAGCGATGAGCTCTTCCGCCTGCGCGTTGGTGAGGCCGGCGACCTTGACTGCGCCGATGAGCGGAAGCTGCACGTTGCCGGTGGTGCCCACGCGGAAGAGTGGAAGGAAGTCAGTGGTGCCGAAGATCTTGACCGTGATGAGATCGCCTGCGACCAGGAGCCGGTCCGGGTCCTGCGGATTGAGGATGGTGAGATCCGTGGTAGGCGACTGGGCGCCGTTGGCCTGCGCGGGAAGACGCAGCGCCGGGCCGCTGAACTGCGCGTGCATCGCGCCCGCGGCGCAGCCCAGGAAGAGGACCGCCAGCGCCCGTGCCGCGAGAGTTTTCCAGCTTGAATTCACTCTATCCCTCATCGGTCTTCCTTGTTCCGGCGCTTGCTGGAGCCCTTGCTGCCGCTGCCGCCTTTGCTGCTGCCCTTGGCGTCCCAGCCCGCCGTATCCAGGCTGGAGTAGGAGTAGCCCGAGTAACCGTAGTAGCCGTAGTACTCCGGCGAGCTCAGGTCTACCGCGTTCAACACGATGCCTGCCAGCGGAGCCGAGGAGCGATAGAGCAGGTCGCGCGCGCGCCGCACCACATGCTTGCTGCTCTTGCCATGGCGAACGACGAGCACCACGGCATCCGCCTCGCGGGAGAGGATGACGCCGTCCGTGACGGACAGGATGGGCGGCGAGTCGATGACGATGTGCGAGTAGATCGTTCCCGCGTGACGCAGCAGGTCCGTCATGATCGGGGAGCTCAGCATCTCGGTGGGAAACGGAGGGACCGGGCCGCTGGCCAGGATGTCCAGCCCGGGGACCTCAGCCACCTTTTGGACTGAATCTTCGAGCGTCGTCTGCCCGCTGAGGATGGTGCTGAGACCCAGCTTGCCGTTCAGACCAAAGCGATGATGGACGTTCGGCCGGCGCAGGTCGGCGTCGATCAGCAGCGTGCGGGTTCCGCGCTGCGAGAGGATGACGGCAAGGTTGCTGGCCGCGGTCGTCTTGCCCTCCGAGGGCGTGGCGCTGGTGAAGAGGATGTACTTGGGCTCGCGGCCGGTGGCGGAGAGCAGCAGCGCGGTTCGCAGGGAGCGGAACGCCTCCGTAAACTGCGACTTCGGCTGGGTCAGCACGTTGATGTTGCGCTCCACGACGGACATGGCCGCGATGGCCTCCGGCGAGGAGCGGCGGGCACGCGGAACGATGGCCAGCGACGGAAGCTCGGTGACGGCTTCTATCTCCGCGATGCTGCGCAGCCCGGTGTCGAGCGTCTCCAGCACGTACGCGATGACGCCGCCCAAAATTAGCCCTAGGAACGTATAGAGCAGCACCAGCGTGGAGACCGGCTTGAGCTGGGGGGAGACGGGCGGCAGTGCCTGATCGACGACGTCGATCTCGAGCGACTCCAGTCCGGCCTCAACTCCGGCGGTCCGCAGCTTCTGCATCAGGCCGTCATACAGGGTCTTGTTGGATTCAAATTCACGGAGAGCGAGGGTGTACTGCACCTGCAGGCCGCCCAGCTTGTAAGCGTCCTGCTTCTCCTGCTCCAGTGCGCCGGCGGTCTTCTCTTCGTTGGTTTTGGCGATGGCGAGGCTCTCTTTCGCCTGCGCCAAAAGCCGGTTCTGTTCCTGACTGACCTCATGCTGCAGCGCATCAACCTGCGCCCGCGCCGTCTTCACGCTCGGATGATTCGGCCCCAAGGTCGCGGTGAGCTCGGCGTAGTTCGCCTTTGCCGTAGCCAGGCTGCTGCGGAGGTTGTTCAGGCCACCAGTCTGGCTCGCCCCGGGAGTCGTATCGAAGGTGTTCTCGATCGCGTTCGGGTCCATTCCGCTGAGCTGGCGGTATCTCGATTCGGCGATGATCCGGTTCAACTTCGCGGCGCCGGTTGCACGGGCCAGATCGTCGAGCGCAGTGGTCGTCTGGCTGTTTTTGCTGTCGAACCCAAGGGTTCCCAGCTTTTCCTGCAGGTTCAGCACCCGGTCCTGCGAGCCTTCCACCTGCTGCTTGAGCTCCTCTAATTGACTTCCCAGCCACTGCGAGACACGCTGCGTGGCCGTGTACCGCGTCTCGTAGCTGCGCTGGATGTAGTCGGAGATGATGTGGTTGACGATATCGGCGGAGAGTTTTGCATTCAGGCTGCTGAAGCTGATGCGGATGATGTCCGTTTTGGGCACCATAGCCACCTTCAGGTTGTCCCCCAGCTCACTGACGATCTCCTGCCGAACCTTGGGGTCGTCCATGGAGCGGTGCGGCACCGCGCCTTTGACGCCGAGGAAGTCCGGATTGTTTGCGAGATTCATCTCCCGCCCGACCGTCGCCAGCAGTGTATCGCTGGTGATGATGGCGATCTCAGTCTGCGTCTTGCGCTGCGGGTCGTCATCGCCGAAGCCGAAGCTGGGCGCCAGCTTGAACTCGTTGGACGCGCCTTCCCGAATCTGGATGCGTCCGACCGACTCATACAGGCGAGTTTGCGTGAAGCCTTTGTAGAAGCCGTAGAGCAGACCCAGCAGAACGGCCGCAATCAGAATCAGACGATGCTTCCGCAGGACGACCAGCGTCTCAGAGAGTGTGGTATCGCCTTGTGGAGACGCGAAGCCGAATGGTTGCTGCGGCGGCGTTGCACCCACCCCGGGTGCGCTCTGGGAATTATCCAAACTCATGTCTCTCCAGTCTACGTGAGGAGACGAGCCTTGCGTAGGTCCAAACCCAATCCTATCTGCGGCGCTGTGAACAGGGTAAGCAGTCAGACCGAAACAGGACGTTCCCGTACTCTCCTCCGGTCTGGAGCAAGTCCGGGTTAGTCCATTTGCCCCCAGGACGTCCTTCCTGTTGGCAACGGGTAGACTGGGAGTTAGTCTTGAGGCAGATCAAGTCACTCGGCAACTCCCCTGGAGATACTGTTCCAACTTCACACACCATGACTGAACCCTTGCAAATCGCCGTCGTCGGCTCCGGATATGTAGGTCTCGTAGCAGCAGTTTGTTTCGCAGAGATGGGCCACCAGGTCATCTGCGTGGATAACGACGAGCGAAAGGTTGCCGCCCTGCAGGGTGGCGACACGCTCATCCACGAGGACCACCTACCCGAGCTGCTGAACCGTTATCGCAACACCCGGGTGCGCTTTATGACGGACCTGGGCGAGGCCACCCGCGAGTGCCAGGCGATCTTTATCGCCGTCGGCACGCCGCAGTCCGAAACCGGCGACGCCGATCTCTCCTATGTCGAGGCCGTGGCGTGCGAGATCGCGCGCTCGATCACGAGCTACAAGGTCATCGTGGAGAAGTCCACGGTTCCGGTCTACACCAATGAGTGGATTCGCCGCACCATGGAGCGCAACGGCGTGGATCGCGAGCTCTTCGATGTCGTCTCCAACCCGGAGTTTCTGCGGGAAGGCACGGCCGTCACCGACTTTCTGCACCCGGACCGGATCGTCGTCGGCTCCGGCACGCCACGCGCCGCGGCAGTGCTCTCTTCCATCTACGCCCCGCTGACCACGGGCGACTACTACACCCGTCCGGATCATATCGCCGGAGTCTGCTCCGTCGACGCGCCGCCGCCGCTGCTGGACACCTCCACGAAATCCGCGGAGATCATCAAGCACGCCTCCAACGCCTTTCTGGCGCTGAAGATCTCCTTCATCAACGCCGTCTCCAATCTCTGCGAGGCAACCGACGCCAACGTCGAACAGGTGGCCCGCGGCATGGGGCTGGATCGCCGCATCGGAGGCCGCTTCCTGCGTCCCGGCATCGGCTATGGCGGATCCTGCTTCCCCAAGGACGTAGCCGCCTTCCGCTCCGTCGCGGAGCAGCTCGGCATCGACTTCTCGCTGCTGACCGAAGTCGAAAAGATCAACGTCACGCAGAAGAAGCGTTTCCTGGCCAAGGTTCGCTCCGCCCTTTGGACGCTTCGCGGCAAGAAGCTCGCCGTCCTCGGCCTCGCCTTCAAGGGCGAGACGGATGACATTCGCGAGTCTCCGGCCATCGAGCTGGTGGAGATGCTGCTCGCCGAAGGCTGCTCCATTACTGCCTATGATCCCGCGGCCATCAAGCGCACCCAGGAGGTTCTGCCGGAGAGCTCCTGCCTGCGCTACGCCGAATCCGCTTACGCGGCCGCAGCGGACGCGGACGCCCTGCTGATCCTGACCGACTGGCAGGAGTTCGCAACGCTCGACCTTGATCGTCTGAATCAGACGCTCCGCTACCCCATCCTCATCGACGGCCGCAACATGTACGACCCTGAGGTGATGCTGCAGCACGGCTTTACCTATCTCAGTGTCGGCCGCCCTGCCGTCCACCCGGTTCGCGAGCGTCGCGGCCAGCCCAAGCCGGCCCTCGTCTAAGCGATTACCACGACTACCAGCCACTGCATCCAGCGCTCGCCGCGCCTCTGAAGGTCTCTGCCCATGCCTGAAACCGCACCCCAGACCATCCTCGTCACCGGAGCCGCCGGCTTTCTCGGCTCGCACCTGACGGACCTTCTTCTTGCCCAGGGCCACACCGTTGTCGGCGTCGATAACCTCTGCACCGGCAATCCCGCGAATCTCGCGCACCTTGTCTCAGAGGCCCGGTTTACCTTCACCGAACAGGACATCTGCAAGCCCTTTGACCCTGGACCCGTGGACTCTGTCTACAATCTTGCCTCACCCGCAAGCCCGGTGGACTACCACCGCCTCGGTGTCGAGACCCTCATGGTCGGCTCCGCCGGCACCGTCAACACCTTGGACATCGCGCGCAAGTACAACGCCGGTTATCTTCATGCCTCCACCTCCGAGTGCTACGGCGACCCGCTGGTGCATCCGCAGGTGGAGTCTTACTGGGGCAACGTCAACCCCGTGGGTCCGCGCAGCGTCTACGACGAGGCCAAGCGCTTCTCCGAGGCGATGGTGACGGCTTACAACCGCTACTACGGCCTGAACACGCACCTGGTCCGCATCTTCAACACCTATGGCCCGCGCCTGCAGGCCAACGACGGCCGCGTCATCTCCAACTTCATGATGCAGGCGCTGCGCGGCGAACCCCTTACCATCTACGGCGACGGTCTGCAGACGCGCAGCTTCTGTTTCTGCTCGGATCTGGTGGACGGCATCGTCCGCCTGGCCGCCTCCGCCGAGCACGCCCCGGTCAATATCGGCAACCCCACTGAGTTCACCATGCTGGAGTGCGCCAAGGAGGTGCTTGCCGTCACCGGTTCCGGCTCCTCGCTTGTCTTCCAGCCGCTCCCGCAGGATGATCCCACCCGCCGCCGCCCGGACATCACGCGGGCCAAGGCGCTTCTCGGCTGGGAGCCGAAGATCCCCCTGCGCGAAGGGCTCGAGCGCTCGCTGGCTTACTTCAAAGCCTGCGTCGCGGCGGAGACGACGGTCTCCGCCTGAGCCCTGTCTCCGCCGGGCATCAGTTCGGCTTCGTCTTCAGGCCCGGGTAGAAGGTGAACTGCACCGCGGTCACGGTGTCGTTGCGTTGGCCGGGCAGGTAGGTGGGCGCCTTCCAGCGCTCGTACTGGAACCAGGCGTTCATCTCCAGATTGTCATGCAGGAAGCGCTTGGTCGCCGTCACCTTGAACTGATTCTGCGTGGTGCCGTTGGCGATGAAGTCGTTATCGTTCTTCTTGTTCAGGTACTCCACTCCGACCGACTCGTTGCCGGAGAGATGATAGGTCATCCAGGCATGGCCGCCCTTGGCCTCGCGTCCAATCGGATCGCCGAAGAGGAAGCCTTTGTTGGTGTATCCCTGCAACTGGATTCCCTCAAAGTAGTAGAACGCGCCGCCGGTGCACCGGCTGGTGCGGCAGTCGGTAGAGGCCGCCTCGACCCGCAGGTCGAGCTTCGGTGCGGCCTTGAAGTGAGAGATGTAGACGCCTGTGCGGAAGGCCGCGCGGCGCGGAGCGCTGATCGGCGTGACATCGTCATGCGCGAAGGAGTCGACGTAAAAGCTCGCGTACTTGCGCACAAAGGGCAGGCGATAGTTCACGCCGAAGTCGGAGAACCGAGCTCCGGGATCATTCGCCGTAAATTTACTCGCCTCCACGCCCTCCGTGTCTTTGACGGAGAAGAAGCTGCGCAGGAAGGAGTGCAGGTTTACCGGTTCATGCCCGGCGCCACCGAAGATGACGGTTCGTTCAAAGGAGAACTCAAAGTTCTTGGTCGGCTTAAAGGCGAATATCTCCGCGTGAACATAGGGGCTGTTCGGGTCGGTATGACCCTTCAGGCTGCCGTAGTAAAACTCGTATCGCACCGGGCCCAGCACTGCGGATAGGTATGGGATATGCAGCGGCTCAACCCGGTCGATCTTGAAGGAGTAGATGTTCTCCGCGTTATTCGACCAGGCAAGCGCGCCGCCCTGCGCCGGGCCGAGCCAGTTGTCGGACTTGCCGCCGGAGATCTCATGGCCCAGCAGATGGAAGGAGATCGTCGCTTCCACGATGCGGAATGGATTCTGCGCCGCGATCGGTCCCGTGGGGATCGTCGCCTGATTCAGGTTGTAGCCGGAGTAGGGAACGAAGTCTAGCGCTGAGAACTGCTGGGTCAATGCCTGCGAGTAGCCCGGCGCCGAGGAGGAATGCTGGTACTCCCCGCGAAAGTAAAAGGAGAACCGACCCTTCTCCGCGATCGTCGAGAAGCCGGTGAGATTGTTGAAGCCCGGCTGGTAGGGCCGGCCATAGTCGTTCTCGATCGTCTGCCCGATGTGGTAGCTATCGCGCAGCGACGTCCCGGAGATGCCCATGACCCGCGTGTACAGCGACTTCGTTCCGAAGACCGATCCGCGATCCATCGAGCCCGCCGGCATCTCCTCGCGCAACTCCTTGTACATCGCCGTCAGGATCTGCTGCGCCTCCTCGTTGTCACCATCGCGGATATCGTTCTCGGACGCATCCAAGATGTGCAGCACGCTCTGCCGCGTCCAAGGACGCATGGTCAGGAACATGGTATTGGCGTAACCCAGGGCTTCAAGCCGCGTCATCGCGGGATAGACCCAGCTATCCACCGGAATGTAGGTGGAACCAAGCGCCGGCGTCTTCGGCTTAACGTCGGTTTTGACCGGAGCGGTCTGGCCATAGGCCGGCAAGGCATTTGTGGGGCTCTGCGGAGCCGGACCCGGCGTGGGCGCGGGCACGGTTTGCGCCGGCGTTGGCGTGGCGCTGTAAGCCGGACGCGACGGCGCCTCGCCCGGGTTCAGCGGCGTGGGCGCGGGAACCGCCGGAGTGCTCTGCTGCGGGATGGGGCCCTCGGGAGCGACCGCCTGCGCGGTGTCTTGCGTCTGTGCCAAGCCGGAAGAGACAGCAAACGCAGTAAGACCCACAACACGAACGAGAAATCTTGGGTGCACTCGAAACCTCTGTTGAAGCAAGGGATTGCTGTTGCCAGTGTAACCCGCGCTCCCGTTTCGACCTACTTGGATTGCTCTTGCGCCAGCCGGGCGCGGAACTTTGTCTCGACGCCCTGCGCCCATGCCTCCGTGGCCACGCGCCGCGCCACGAGCTGACGGCGCAGCAAAGCCTCTGCATCGCCGGTTCGCGGAAAGCGCACGCCTTCCATCAACGCCGGTCCTCCGCCTGCCCGTGCCCGCCCCATGGCCTCCTGCGCCACGCGGTACATGGCGATGGTGTCGGAGGCATCGACTGGAATCCCCGGCACCCCCCACCTGGTTGCCATCTCCGCAATCCCAGGCTTGTCGTCCTTCGCCGGGATGGCCATGAAGACGACCGGCAACTCCATTCCCTGCGCCTCGCTCAGCGCCAGCTTCCACTGCGCCGCGGTAAGCTCTCCCACGCCCGCATAGATCAGCCCCACTGTCTTCATCCCCGTCATGCGTGAGGCCGCGCCCAGCGCAAACCACACCCGCGCCGGCGGCGCCAATCCATCGCCGGCCAGCCGCTTCGGCGACCGCTCCCCGCGCATTGCCGCCTTTGACCCCACGCCAACCACCAGGTCCAGCACAGCGCCAACCGCACCCGCGCCGGCAAAGTCACCCTCCACATCGCGCAGGCCGATCCCCGACCCCACCCAGCACGCCTCCGTGCCTGCCGCAAACCCACGCACCTTGCCTCTCCGCATCCGCGCGCCGAGCACGCGCGCCTCCACCAGTGCGGTATACATCTCCCGCAGCCGCTTGTTGCTCAGCAGCGGGTTCTCATACGCCTTCGCCCCCATACGCCCCCATTAAAGTCATCGCTGACAAAATCAAGAGGCTACCGCCGGACTCCAACGGTGACCTCTGCCCCGCCTCAACCCGGGTCAGGCTTGCGCCGGATCCTTCGCCTCAGCGTCCAGCCCAAGCTCCGCCATCGCCTCCTGTGCCTTCTTTGCATCGAAGCTGCCGTCTCGCGCCAGCCGCGAGAGCGTGGCCCCGACGATGGCCTCTGCGCTGACCTCGAAGTGCCGCCGCAGATGCGCGCGATTGTCGCTACGCCCAAAGCCGTCCGTACCCAGCGTCACCAGCCGCGCACCCAGCCACGGCGAAAGCCCATCCGGAACGGACTTCATGTAGTCGCTGGCCGCGATGATCGGACCCTTGGTGCCTTCGAGCAGCGTCTCCACGTAGGTCTTCTTCTCGGGCTCAGCGGGATGCAGCCGGTTCCAGCGCTCGATGGCAAGCGCCTCGCGCCTCACCTCAACATAGCTGGTGACGCTCCAGACATCGGCCTGCAGGTTGTATCTTTCGGCGAGCATCGTCTGCGCCTTCAACACCTCGTTCAGGATCGGGCCGGAGCCGAAGAGCTGCACCGCCGCCTCGCCGCTCTTGCCGGGCGCGCCGGGCGCGGCCTTCAGCTTGTACATCCCCTTCACGATGCCCTCCGCCGCACCCTCCGGCATCGATGGCTGCACGTAGTCCTCGTTGTACATGGTCACGTAGTAGAAGCAGTCCTCACCTTCGGCGTACATGCGCCGGATGCCGTCCTGGATCACGACGGCGAGCTCATACACAAACGCCGGATCATACGTGCGGCAGGTCGGCACAGTGCTTGAAAGCACGATGCTGTGCCCGTCCTGGTGCTGCAATCCTTCGCCCAGCATCGTGGTGCGGCCAGCCGTGCCGCCCATCAGAAAACCCTTGCCGCGCGAGTCCGCAAACGCCCACACCATATCCCCAATGCGCTGGAATCCAAACATGGAGTAGTACATGTAGAAGGGAATCGACGGCACGCCGTAGTTGGAGTACGCCGTGCCCGCCGCCGTAAACGAGGCCATCGACCCCGCCTCCGTGATGCCCTCTTCAAGAATCTGCCCATCCTTGTTCTCGCGATAGCTCAGCAGCATGCCCGCGTCATGCGGCACATACTTCTGGCCCTCCGGCGCATAGATGCCCACCTGCTTGATCGACGACTCCAGCCCGAACGTTCGCCCTTCATCCGGCACGATCGGCACGATCCACTTGCCGATCGCCTTATCCTTCATCAAGGCGTTGAGCAGATTTACAAAGCCCATCGTCGTCGAGATAGACCGCCCGTTCGACCCCGCCAGCCAGGTCTTGAAGAACTCCAGCTCCGGAGCCTTGAAATTCGGTACACGGTCGGCCAGCTTCGGCACCGCCCGCACCGGCAGGTACCCGCCCAGTTCTTTCCGCCGGGCCTGCATGTACGCGATCTCCGGCGCATCCTGCTCGGGACGATAGAACGCCCCATCATGCGCCGCCTGCTCCGGAATCGGAATGGCAAAGCGCTTCACGAACGCCGCCAGCGCATCGTCCGCCAGCTTCTTTTCGCTATGCGTGGCGTTGCGAGCCTGCGCCGTCCCCAGCCCGTACCCCTTCACCGTCTTCGCCAGGATCACCGTCGGACCGCCCTTGTGCTCGGTCGCCCGCTTGTAGGCGTTGTAGATCTTGGCCGGATCATGTCCGCCACGATGCAGCAGCCCAAGCTGCTCGTCGGTGTAATCCTTCACCAGGTACAGCAGCTCCGGGTACTTGCCGAAGAACTCCTTCCGCAGGTACGCTCCATCCTTTGCCTTGAACGTCTGGAAGTCGCCGTCGACGCACTCTTCCATGCGCCTCAGCAGCAGACCGCCCCCGCCGTTTTCAGGGGAATCCTTCGCAAACAGCTCATCCCAATCCGAGCCCCAGATGACCTTGATCACATTCCAGCCCGCGCCGCGGAACATTCCTTCCAACTCGTCGATGATGCGCTTATTGCCGCGCACCGGCCCGTCCAGCCGCTGCAGGTTGCAGTTGACGACGAAGATCAGGTTGTCCAGCTTCTCCCGCGCGCCCAGCGAGATCGCACCGAGCGTATCCACCTCGTCCGACTCGCCGTCGCCGATGAACGCCCACACCTTGCGGTCCGTCTTCTGGATGAGCCCGCGATTCTCGAGGTACCGCATGAACCGCGCCTGATAGATCGCATTCAGCGGCCCGATGCCCATGGAGACGGTCGGAAAGTTCCAGAACTCCGGCATCAGCCACGGATGCGGATAGCTGGAAAGCCCCGGCTCCCCGCGCAGCTCAAGGCGGAAGTTCTTCAGGCGCGCCTCCTCAAACCGGCCCTCCAGAAATGCCCGCGCGTAGACGCCCGGCGAGGCATG
>CAXTRZ010000070.1:0-8865 GCA_964246715.1 uncultured Acidobacteriaceae bacterium
GGTGCCAATCATTGAAGCGCTCTCGCGAGCAGAACCGAGCGTCACCGATCCTCCTTTGACGCCGCCCCGCCTGAAAAAGCTAGAGCGGAATAGCCTCTCCTCAGACGCCGCCTTCGTTCTGCAGATGGGCGGAAGGAAAAGCGACCTGGTCCGCACGTTCTTCGCTCGCGGGTCACGCCCCGATCTCGGGGAGCACATTGCGCAGGCGTTCCGGGAACACTACCAGACATTGAAGAGTCTGGGCCTTTCAGCGGATAGTATCCTCAGGAGCCTTCAAGAGTACGCGGGTGGAAACGGCGATCCACAGCGGCAGGGCGCAGCCCTGGCCGTGGTGACCTATTTCTTCGACGCCTGCGACATCTTTGAAGACCCCATCGAAGCGGTCGCCACGATATGATTCTGCCCTCCAAACACGTCCAGCCGGAACGCGCCCTGATCGGCGTGGGAGCGGAGATTCTCGGCGCGTTGACCAAGCCGATGACGATGTCGCGCATTTGGGATGAAATCCGGGGTCGCCGCACGCTTGCTGCTCCCCAGGCCCCGCTGGACTACGAGTGGTTTGTTCTCGCGCTGGACTTTCTCTATTCCATTGGCGCGGTCGATTATGAGCGTGGAACCCTGCGGAGGTCTGCGCCATGATCCGGTTTCTCGGCAGCGATCTCGCTTCGTTCAAGGCACTGACGTTTCGGGCGGGACTCAACATCGTGCTCGCCGACAAGAGCGAGGGGGCCACGGATCGCCAGTCCCGCAACGGGGCCGGCAAGTCGAGCCTAATCGAACTGGTTCACTTCCTTCTGGGCGCGGAAGTCCGTCCGGATAGTGTCTTTCGTAGCGCTAAACTCATCGACTCGTCCTTCGACATCGGGATGGATGTCAAGGGAGCACAGGTCACAGCGGGACGCTCCGGCAAACGCCCCTCCCGGATCTTTGTCGAGGGCAACTTTGAGGCCTGGCCCAAGGCCCCGACGGAGAGGATCGACGGCACAGCCGAGTACAGCAACGAAGTCTGGAAAGACAATCTTGGTGCCCTGTGGTTCGGTCTGCCATCCGGGTCGGAAGAGGGATACCCGTCGTTTCGCTCGCTGATCTCGTACTTTGTCCGGCGCCAAGGCAGCGGCGGCTTCATCCAGCCGATCCAGCATTCCACCCAGCAGCAGACCTGGGATCAACAGATCACGGTGTCATATCTGCTGGGCTTGGACTGGAATCTGCCCCAGCGTTTCCGGGAACTGAACGCGAAGGAAAAGGTCACCAAGGAGCTACGCAAAGCCGCTAAATCCGGAGAGCTGGGACAGTATTTTGGGCGCGCCGCCGACCTACGCACGCGACTAACCGTAGTGGAAGCGCATGCCAACCGCTTACGGGAACAACTGAATTCATTCGAGGTGGTACCGGAATATAAGGAGCTGGAGCGCGAAGCCAACGACCTGACCCGATCGATCGACACCCGAAACACGGATAACGTGCTCGACGGGGATCTGATCCGGCAACTGCGTGGCTCGCTCGAACAGGAAATCACGCCAGGGATTGGCGATGTAACCGACCTCTACGCCGAAGTCGGCGTGGTGATGCCGGAGTTGGTGCGGAAACGCTTCGATGAAGTGGAACAGTTCCACCGTACAATCCTTGAAAACCGCCGGTCGCACCTCGCTTCGGAGATTGCCGCCGCCGAAGCGCGCATCGCGGAACGCGATCGCTTGAGCAGAGAGCAGGATCGGCGTCGCCAGCAGGTGATGGGAGTTCTACGCTCCGGGGGAGCGCTGGAGCATTACACAAGCCTGCGGGAGGAGTTGGGACGGCTGGAGGCAGAGGTAGAGAGTGTACGGCAACGGCTCCAGACCGCTGAAACTATCGAGAGTACGAAAACGGAGATCGACATCGAGCGTGCCCAGTTGCTCAAGGCACTGCGCGATGACATCCACGAGCGCGCGGATGTGGTGCGTGAGGCGATTCTTACTTTCGAGCAGCTTTCGGAATCGCTCTACGAGCGTACGGGTAGCCTGACCATTGCAGACTCCGCCTCGGGGCCGACGTTCGATGTCCATATCGACGGACAGCGGAGCAAGGGCATCACGAACATGCAGATTTTCTGCTTTGACATGATGTTGATGGAGATTTGCCAGAAGCAAGGGCGCGGCCCTGGCTTCCTCATTCACGACAGCCATCTCTTCGACGGCGTAGACGAACGCCAAGTCGCAAAGGCGCTTCAGCTCGGTGCGGAGCGGGCCGAAGCCAGCGGCTTCCAGTACATCGTGACGATGAATTCAGATGCGTTACCGAAGGATGGATTCCGGGGAAAATTTAAGATTCGCGATCACGTTTTGGACACGGTTCTGACAGACGCGACAGAAACGGGCGGCCTCTTTGGACTACGGTTCGAGTAAGCGTCAAGTCGATGTCGTCCTACGATCTGCTACAGAACGTGCTGGCGTTGCTTAGGTCTTTTTCCCGCAACGAGTGTACCTTCAAGAGAATCTCAACTGTTGGCTTCAGGCCAATGCACTCATCTAGATCCGTCACTGCTAGGTGCAGGAGCTGCACCCGTCGGCCTCTGCATTCAGAACTCGCGTACTGGCCTCTTCCCCGGCAGCCTCCAACCTTCTAGGGACGAAAGATGCCTAGTCTGCTTGCCTGTGTGAAATCGGGAGATCCGGCGTCTCTTCATTGCAATATCGAGCGTCGATCACCTGTTTCACCCCGACTGCAATCGAGAGTTGTGTGCCATCTGTGAATCGCACCAAGACTTCCTTGCCGTACTCATCGTCCTCATATACTGACAACTCTGCGACCAGTTTGCCTGCGACTTCAGGAAATTCGAGTTTCGCTTCCGCCATTGTCCTCACGCCTGTATCAGATCGATCCATGATGTCCCTTATTAGGGGATCGGGTCAACCGTTCACCACACTTCAGATGTGGCAGGAAAAGCGAAACCGGAGGCTCGGAAATCTCGGAAGGGGCGCAGTCCCGCCATGAAAGATTACTACGCCGGAGTCTTGGCGAAATTAATTTCTGCTCGACTGGAAGCCGGCCTGACGCAGCGCGAAGTTTCGCTGCGGCTGGGCATGGCTCATTCGTTTATGAACAAGTGCGAGTCTGGCGAACGAGCAATCGATGTTGCCGAACTCTGGGCGCTGTCTGGGATCTACGGCAAACCACTGAGCTTCTTCGCCCCGGAGCGCTGACAGCAACCGGTACTCCTATGCTGCCAGGCCCCTTTATCGCAACTGTCACACCCCAACCGAAATCGCTGAGTCATTGCGCGCCCGACGGTTAGGCCGTCTCTGAGGTTCAGCCGCTACGAAGTCCGTGGATTTTGCGATCCATCTCGAGCGGGGCCGACACGCTCTGTGGCGGCTTCTTAACCTGTGATATCCGCCGCATGAATGCTCGGGCGAACTCACTCACAAGCTTTGAACGGTTCTCAGCCCGCGAAGCCAAGCACACCTGTAGCTGCAGCTCTTTATCAGCCAAGGGCCGCACCGTAGCACCGAGCTGTTGCACCTTAAGGGCACCCGCCATGGATACGAACGCCACACCCAGATTTTCCGAAACGAGTTGAGCAGCGTCTTCTGCCGTCAACACCTTCTGCCCATCCCGGATAACAATCTCTTCCTCTTTGGCGCGGCGCAGGATGGAGTCATACACGCCCGGATGAGCTTTCCGTTCGAACAATATCCAGGTCTCTTCCGCCAAATCTGCCAGCGTCACAACGTCCTTCGCCGCTATCGGGCTATTGTCCGGCAGGATGACGTAAAGCGGTGCCTCGCTTACCTTGCTCGTGGTGAGCTTGCGATTGAGGCCTGGGTTAGCGACGAGAGCCATATCGAGCTTGCCGACGAGAAGAGAATGCACAAGTTCCGGCGCGAAATCGCTGTGCAGGCTAACCTTGAGGTTCGGGTACAGCGGGAGATGAATCGAGAGCAGCGCCGATGTTAGAAATGGATCGGCGTATGGAGATCGACCGATAGTAAGGATCGACTCTTGCCCCTCCGTTGCTGCCCTTGCAGCTTGCATTGCACGCTCATTGTGCAGAAGGGAGAGGCGGGCTTCCTCGACAAAAACTCTTCCAGCCTCGGTCAGCGTTACGTTGGCGTTATTGCGCTCAAAGAGCTTGATCCGGTGCTTCTTTTCGAGTGCCTGAACCCTCCGGCTAAGGCCTGACTGCGTGATGCCGAGGCGTTTGGCGGCACGGGTAAAGTTCAACTCTTCAGATAGCATCACGATCGCTGCTAATAAACGAACATCAATCCATCTCTGCATGGGCCGACCTCCACCCGAAGGGAAGGTACATCTGTGCGTGTCCATCGAGTCCCTCGATTGGACCGCGCTGTAACTAAGTAGAGGCTGCCGACGCAATTTTGGTTGCCACGCTGGCATCCGCCTCCCAGTCTCTCCCATCTAATGCCGTCCCGGGCGTCGCGTGTTATGCGTACGGGTCATCATGCAGGTCGCGAAAGTCATTGGACACGAGCCGTAGGGATGAGGAACCCTATCGCTACGGGGGAACTGAAATGCCGTCGAATGGTCAAATTTCCGATACATCTGCCGTAAACAAGGCGCAGCGGCACGACACTAAAGAGTCGTCAGCGACAGGGGCCAGACCCCACCCGGAAAAAGCCCGTTCAGAGGGCTGTAATCCCCCCAGATCAGCGCCTCCTGATCGACCGGCGCAATGCAGCCCAGTACCTCTCAATCAGCCAACGAAGCCTGGATTACCTCTTGGCTCATGGCGAGTTGAACGTTCGACGTATCGGCTCGCGAGTTCTGATTCCGCTCTCGGAGTTGCAGAGGTATGCGCGGATCGATCACAGACGACTGGTGGGCTGACAAGGTTCGCCCTCGTTTCACTTCCCGTAACCCAGAGCCGCGGCGAGATCTGCGGCTTTCGTGCGAGTACGCGGCGGACGTTTTGACACCAAGGTCGCAACCCGGTTTAGCGACCACTGCAAGGGATTGCACCCGCTTGCACCGGAAGCGAGTGCAAAGTATCCCAAAAGTATCCCAATTTCTGAAAGCGCAAATTGCGGTCTGGAGCAGGATCTTCGTAAGGTATTGTGATTAGAGAGGTAATTGGTGGCCCGGGCAGGAGTCCAACCTGCGACCTTCGCGTTAGGAGTGCGCTGCTCTATGCAACTGAGCTACCGGGCCATGCTTTAACAAACGGCTTACTACATTTCCCAGCGACAGGCAGGGGCCGTTTGAACGGCCGGTGAGATGCAACCTAACCAAGCCACTTCCCATAGTCTAACCCACCACGATGGTAAACTTAACTGAGCCATATGCCTTCTATTACGCGCAGAAAAGCTGTCGCCGTCAATGTTGGTGGAGTTCTGGTCGGGACCAGTGCACCCATCGTCGTTCAGTCCATGACCAACACCGACACGGCTGACATCGAGTCCACCGTGCAGCAGATTGCCGCGCTCGCCCGCGCCGGTTCGGAGATGGTGCGCATCACCGTCAACAACGACGACGCCGCCAAGGCCGTCCCGTACATCATCGACGGAATCCAGGCCAAGGGCTGGAACACACCCATTATCGGCGACTTCCATTACAACGGCCACCTGCTTCTTCGCAAGTATCCCGCGTGCGCCAAGGCTCTGAGCAAATACCGCATCAATCCCGGCAACGTCTCCATTGGCCGCAAAGATGACGACAACTTTCGCACCATGGTCGAGTGCGCGGTTGACAATCAGAAGCCAGTTCGCATCGGCGTGAACTGGGGTTCGCTTGATCAGGCGTTGCTCACCCGCATGATGGATGAAAACTCCAAATCTGCGAACCCGCTCGACGCGCGCGACGTGATGATGGAGGCAATGGTGGTCTCCGCGCTGGACAACGCCGCCGCGGCTGAGCGGTATGGACTGCGGCGTGACCAGATTGTTCTCTCGGCTAAGGTCTCTGGAGTGAGAGACTTGGTTGATGTGTACACTGAGCTTGCGCGGCGTTGCGACTATGCGCTGCACCTTGGCTTAACCGAGGCAGGGATGGGAATGAAGGGCATTGTGGCGTCTACGGCGGGCCTAAGTCCTTTGCTCCTCGCCGGAATTGGCGATACGATCCGCGTCTCACTGACGCCGACGCCAGGTGGGGATCGCTCGGAGGAGGTGCGGTGCGGACAGCAGATTCTGCAGTCCTTGGGCATCCGCAGCTTCATGCCGCAGGTCACGTCTTGTCCAGGGTGCGGGCGGACGACGAGCACGTACTTCCAGGAGCTTGCGGAGCGGATTCAGAGCTATCTTGTTGATTCCATGCCGGAATGGAAGAAGGTCTATCCGGGGGTGGAAGAGCTCAAGTTGGCTGTGATGGGATGCATCGTCAACGGCCCCGGCGAATCCAAGCATGCCAACATCGGCATCTCGCTGCCGGGGACGTTTGAGGACCCCAAGGCGCCTGTCTACGTCGACGGGCACCTGCTGAAGACCCTCAAGGGGGACCGCATTGTGGAGGAGTTCCAGGTGATCCTGGACGACTACGTGGAGAAGCGGTATGGCAAGGGCAGAGATGCCTCCGGGCCGGTCACGCCCAGCACGATTCCCGCTGATTTGATTGGGGATAGCGAGCTTAAGAAGGATGTCGAGCCTCCGGTCTTCGCGGTTTTGAACTGATGTCCACCATGACGGACTCGCCCGCCGAATAGTGGATTCGGTGTGGTTTTATGTATGGCTCAACGTGGTGCAATGCCACCACTCCGTATGGTGGAGGGTGCGTCCTTACCGGGGATTCACAACTTCGACCACAAAAAATTGAGCTGTGGTGAAAGTTGCACCAGCAAGTGTGCAACGGGTGTGGAACGAAGTCATAACCCTTTGCTGCTCAGCAAGAAGCGCGTTATTTTGAAATAGTCCGCCACGATGCTGTGGTGGTGTGTGAGGATACTCGCAATGTCCCCGACCTCCGCTGTGAAGCCAGGACGCCCTCTCACTGAATCGCATAGACTCTCCCGCCAGCTTGCGCTGCGTGATCTGGTGCTCTCTCAAATCCTGACTGTGGTGGGGAGCGCGTGGGTTGGGATCGCCGCGGGACTTGGCCGGGCGCAGGCGGTCGCGTGGCTCTCCGCGATGACGCTCTTCTATCTGCCGATGGCGATCTCGGTTTATTTCCTGAACCGCGAGATGCCGCTCGAAGGCGGGCTGTACGTGTGGGCGAGAACGGCGTTCGGCGATGCGGGTGGGTTCATGACTGCCTGGAACGTCTGGGCGTATGGTCTGGCGGTGACGGCCACGATCATGTTTCAGATTCCCAGTGAAGTGGCGTACATGCTGGGGCCCTCTGCCGCGTGGATTCCGGAGAACCATACTGCCGTCTTCTCGATTCTGGCGGTGCTGCTCTGCGGGCTGGCTCTATCGGCCTATCGCGGGCTTTCATTGGGCAAATGGATTCATAACGTCAGCGGCGCCGCGATGCTGCTGGTGTTTGCGCTGCTGATCGTGACGCCGGCCTGGGCCTGGCTGCACCATGCGCCAATTCACTACGCGCCGCTGGCGATGCACCTCCCGAAGCGCGATCTGATCTCGCTGGCGTTGCTCGGACAGTTGTTCGGGGCGCTCTCCGGGTTGGAGTACATTGCGATCATGGCGGGAGAGACGCGGGAGCCTTCGCGGAATATCGGCTTGTCCGTGGTGTTTGCGTCGCCGGTGATCTGCGCGATGTTTATCTTCGGGACGGGGTCGGTGGTGGCGTTTCATGAGATGCATCCGGCGATTGGGATCAATTACATTGCGCCGATCCCGCAGACGTTGCGTTTGGCTTTGGGAGATGCGGGTGGCGCGAGTCTGGTGGCGACGGTGGCGATTCTGCTGCTGCAGGTTCGGCTTCTGGGGGCTTGCAGCTTCATCTTTACCGGAGTTGTGCGACTGCCGATGGCGGCGGGGTGGGACCACCTGATCCCT
Organism: uncultured Acidobacteriaceae bacterium; assembly: GCA_964246715.1. Lineage (GTDB taxonomy): Bacteria > Acidobacteriota > Terriglobia > Terriglobales > Acidobacteriaceae > Edaphobacter. The sequence goes on from CAXTRZ010000070.1 coordinate 7,890, forward strand.
GAGTGGTTCGCGCGGCTGCATCCGCGGTACCGGACGCCGGTGAACTCGATTGTGGTGGCGACGGGGATCATTGCATGTTTGCTGGTGTTTGCGAGCCTTGGGGTCCATGCGGCGGAGGCATTTCAGGTGCTGAACAACTCGTCGTCCGAGCTGTATTCGCTGGCGTACCTGGTGATGTTTGCGATCCCGGTGTGCGGGGCCAAGACGCTGCGGCAGCGGCTGCCATGGTGGGTCGCGGTGAGTTCCGTGGCGGGATTTGGAGCGACGCTCTTCTGCTTTGTTTTGACGGCTTATCCGTTTGTGGATGTGGTGAACCCGATGGCGTACGCGGGAAAGATTCTGGGAACGACGGCAGTGGCGAACCTACTGGGATATGGGTTTTACCGGGTGCGGCGGGGGTAAATTAGGCACTTCTTTCGTTAAGGCTTTCTAACTGTGTACTTCCACTCATCGCGGTGAAGCTGCGATGAATGGGGCACCCTGCATTCATGGTGTTTTCCATGGATTGAGGACGGTAAGACCGAGGTCCTGGAAGTCCTTCTCATTGCGGGTACGAGGGTGAGATCGTGTTCGAGGGCAGTTGCGGCGATTTGACCATCTGGAACATGGAGAGGGCTGCCTGCACGTTGCCGCTGGGCATCAAGCGTTCCCCAGCGTTCTGCGATGGAACGTGTCATTGGCAGGATGCGGCCGGAGAAGATTCCAGGCAGCTCAAGTTCAAGCCAGGCTTCGAGGGCTGTGCGCCGCTTGTCATTTGGCCGCAGCACGATACCCTTACGAATCTCCCCAAAGCTCACCACACTCATGAAGAGCGTGCCCATCGCTTGAGAAATGATCCACGCGCTCACTCTTGGGTCAGGCCGGATACGGACCGGCTCGACGGCACGTTCGTGTCCAACAGAAATCCGCTCATTCAAGATCGACGGTACGGCTGAATGAAGGTGTACGGCGGAAGAGGTCGTTGATCTCGTCATCC
>CAXTRZ010000070.1:8875-10679 GCA_964246715.1 uncultured Acidobacteriaceae bacterium
AGAGAGCTGCATGAATCATGTACTGCTCTCTATGGCGTGTCCCTTCGGGTAGCCCCGTCATGCCCTCTGGACCGTTTGCGCTCCAACTCTAACGGAATGTTTGTATCAAGCAGAAAGCCGCTCAATCGAAGTTTACGGTACGGCTGAATGAAGGTGTACGGCGGAAGAGGTCGTTGATCTCGTCATCCGTGAAGAGGCCACGGATCTTAATGCCGGCGTCAAGGAGCGCCTGCCCGCTCTGGTCTGAGGCGACAAGCGCCGGACGTTCTGATGCGCCTTCCAGAAGATCTGCGGCGTAACGCTCAAGAGCCTGGCCTGCACGTTCAGCCTGACGAGCAAGCTCGGCTTCGACCTCGGGTTTTACATCAAGCTTAATGGCCATCGTTCCCCCTTTGGGCCGCTCTTCCCTACCCTACCGTCCGCATCTGCCATGGTCAACTATGGATGAAGGAAGCACCGCTGGGCTGGGTTGAGATTGTTCTTCCCACTCACCCCGCCCCACGGAGCCAAGTACGCTCAGCGGGGACCCGGATCGCGATGAGACTGCGATAAATGGGGCACCCGAGAGTTGAGGCGTGGGGCATTTAGATGCAGTCAGGCTGCGCCCGACACCCACTCTGCCCAACGATGAACCTGTCGGTTGAGGATTGGCACCCGTTGGGGCTGGTTGACACTTGTTCCCCTTGTTCCTACTCTTAGGTCTATGGACGTCCACCTTTCAGTCGAGCAGCAGGAACAGCTCAACGATTATGCTCGACGGCACGGCCAAGACCCAGCCGCCGCTGCGGGAGACGTGTTGTCTGCCGCTCTGGATTGGGAGCAGCAGGACTTTAAGGAAGCTATTAAAGGTATCCGCCGAGGTTATGAGTCTGTGAAGGCCGGTCGCACCCGGCCGGCGTCCGAGTTCTTGAATGAACTGCGCGCGAAACATGGCTTTTGAGGTCAGGACGACTCCTGAAGCCGAGCAGGAAGCGGTCGAGATTCTGAACTGGCTCATGGCAGAACATGCTGGGGAAGCTGGCCTACGATGGTTCTTGAGGATGGACGAGGCGATCGCCTCGCTTGGTGAAATGCCCATGCGCTGCAAGCTGGCACCCGAGAGCAAGTCCTTTCCGTTTGAGGTTCGGGAACTGCTTTACGGCCAGAGGCCACACGTGTACCGCATTCTCTCTACCATTGAAGGCAGCCAGGTGCTCATCCTTCACCTTCGTCATGGTCGAAGAGCTCACCTGCACACATAGTTAGGAGACAAACAACAGCAAAGCAACTACTGAGGTTCTTCGCTTCGCTCAGTAGACTGCGGTTTGCGGCGGCCGGGTGGAATGAGCGGTACGGTGTGGTGGCGGAGTTCGGCGAGGGGGTAGAAGGTGCCGCGCCAGAGCACGCCGCCTTGACGGAGGGTGATGAAGGCGGAGCGGAGCATCGCGTAGATGAAGATGGCGGCGGCGAGGGGCGTCAGGAGGGCGTTCAGGACGCTGAGGCCGGAGCGGTGGCTCATGAGGAAGTACGTGTAGGCGATGGAGGCGAGGGCGATCAGCGCCGGGACGGTGTAGCCGGGAACGAAGATGGCGATGTAGGGAGCGATGTTGAAGAGGGCAAGCCAGAGGCAGACGAATACGACGAACGCGACGTGGAAGTTGACGATGGAGAAGAGGTTCTTGGTCATGACGCTGATGAGGCCGTGGGCGCCCGCGGCCCAGTGGACGCGAACCAGGTCTCGTCCGTAGGCGACGCGCTGGCGGAGGCCGGCCTGCTTGACGCGGCGGCCGAGGCCGATGTCTTCGACGATCTCCATGGGGAAGCT
>CAXTRZ010000071.1:0-10635 GCA_964246715.1 uncultured Acidobacteriaceae bacterium
ATCAACTTCTATACGCGTCGCAATGGCTGGGACATGGCTCCGGCGTTCGACGAGGCGAGGACGATGCCGGCCGTGCTGCCGACCGATCCGAACTGCCTGCACTGCCATGCTACGTCGATCCAGCCGTCTCTGCCGGAGGCGCGCAACAGGTTTGCGGGGGCGCCGTTTCTGCAGGGCGGGGTCGGGTGCAGCTCGTGCCATGGGGATCCGGCGGAACACCTGGCGAAGCAGGGTCATGGGACGATCCTGAACCCGGATAAACTGACGGCGGTTCGGCGCGATAGCGCGTGCATCCAGTGCCATCTGGAGGGAGATGCGGTGGTATATCGTACAGGCCGCTCCCTTGCGCAGTTCAAGCCGGGCGAGGACCTGGCGGATACGGCGGTCTACTTTGTGCGGGCGAGCCAGCAGAGCGGAGGCTCGCGCGCGAGCAGCCAGTATGAGGCACTGCTGCGGAGCGCCTGCAAGCGGGCCAGCGGGGATCGCCTGACCTGCACCACGTGCCACGACCCTCACTCCAGCCCGGCTGCCGCGGAGCGGGTGCAGTACTTTCGCGGACGATGCCTGGCTTGTCACACCGGCAAGACGATGGCCACCGCACACCATACCGAGCAGCCCGACTGCGCGAGCTGCCACATGCCTACCCGTGACACAGCCGACATCTCCCATGAGCAAATGACCGATCACGACATTGAGGTTCGACCGGCCCAATCGCGCCCGGCCGTGCTGCCGAAGCAGGATGAGCTGATTGCTGTCGGCAACGTTCACGCCACGGAGGCTGAGTACGGCATGGCCTACGCGCAGCTTGGCGCGCTGGGCAACCAATCCTTCCAGCAGCAGGCGCTGCAACTGCTGACGCACGCGACACAACTTGCTCCTCTAAGCTCAGAGGAGGAGGTGCAACTGGGCTTTCTGCGCCAGATCAACCGGCAGAGCGATGGCGCTCGCGCGGCGTATACGGCAGCCTTGCAGCAGGCACCGTATCAGCCTACGGCTCTGGCTAATCTGGGCGTCCTGGATGCCTCCTCCGGCAGGCTCGCGGAGGGCGTGGGCCTTCTGGAACGGCTGGTGAACGCTGATCCCAGCCAGACGCCTGCCGGCCTGAACCTCGCGTTCATCGAGTGCAAGCTGGGGCGCCGCAGTGAGGCGAAGCGGCTGCTCGAGCGGCTGCAACGTTTCAATCCTGACGACCCGCAACTGCGCGTTTTTCTGGAACACGGCAGTTACGCAGGCCAGCACTGCGACCTATCCGAGAAGCCTCTGTAAGAGAGCTGCGAGGGCCCTGTTTCTGCGGGCGAGCCGAGCGTGGGGCTGACGGGATTTATTCGGCGAAGGCGAGGGTGTCGCCAAGGCGGATCTGGCACTCGTCGATGCGGCCTGCGGGAAGCTCCAGCACGCTCTTCATCGTCCAGTGCACGGAGGTCAGGCGCCAGGGAACGAGTTGCTTCCACAGCTTGATGACCTTGTTGTTCCTGTCCAGGCCAACGACATCGATGGCAAACTTCATGCCGATGGTATGCACGCCGGAGGAGGGCTTGATCCAAAGCCCTTCTCCGGCGTCGATGCCGTGTTTACCCAGGAGCCCAACCATTCTGGTCTTGGAGGTGCTCGCGATGTGAACGCGATCCCCAATCAGCGGGCCGCCAGTTGTCTTGGTGACGCTTACGACGCGCATCTGATCTGTCTCCTGGTTCATCCAGAGCCGGGGTAAAGGACATACCGCAAATACATCAGGTTAGGAGGCCCGAAGCAGGAGACCGCACTTAGACCGACTTCTGCTTTCTGCGGTAGATGATGACCGCCGCTACGACCACTGCCAGTGCGCCGGCTGCAACGCGAACGAGAATGTTGGTATCCATGATTTAGGCCTCCTTTCCGGAAATGTTCCAAAGTTGTTGAAAAACCTGTGGCGCGGATGGAACACGCGCGGTCGCGGAGGCACACGCGAGAAATCGTTGCGCCGCTTCCACCCGGTCCACCGCCTGTTGGCTGGCGATGGAGCCGAGCAGCGCTTCGAGTTGGGGATCCGTTCGTTTCATCGGCCTAGTTCCCCATGCTCTTCAGTCCGTCGGAGATGCTCATTATGGCCGGGGCGAGCAGCACGATGAAGAGGCAAGGAAAGATGCAGAGCACGAGCGGAAAGATGATTTTGATCTTTGTCTTGGCGGCGGCTTCTTCAGCCTGCTGACTGCGCTTTTGGCGGAGCTCTTCCGAGAAGCGGCTGAGGGCGCGGATGATGGGCGTGCCGAAGCGGTCAGACTGCGTCAGCATGGAGACGAAGGCTGCGAACTCGTCGATCTGGCTGCGAGCGGCGAGCGACTGCCAGGCCTCAAGGCGGGGCTTGCCGGCGCGCTGCTCGAGATGGACTTGGGCGAACTCCTCATTGATCTCAGGATGGCTGAGGCTCAGCTCCTCGCTGACGCGGATCATGGCCTGGTCGAGTCCGAGACCGGCATCGACGCAGATCACGAGCAGGTCGATGGCGTCCGGCATGCTGCGGCGAATCTTGTGCTTGCGCTTCTTCTGCTTCCAGGTGAGCCAGAAGTCAGGGGCCATATAGCCGAGGATGGCGCCGGCGAAGATGCAGAACAAGGTGTTGCCCGGCACGAAGCTGCCCGCGAAACCGAAGACGAGCGGACTAATCATCTGCGCGGCGAAGAAGGCGTCTGAAGAGCCGGCGTCGCGCAGGCCGGCCTGGTGGAGCCGTCCTTTGATGACGCTGTTCTCCGCGAAGCCGAAGCGTGAGCGCATCTCACGGGCGAGGCCAAGGACGGTTTCCGCGGCCTGCTCCTTGCCGCCCACGATGCGCTGATCCGGCCGCTTACTGGTAACGACGTCCAGAATGCGCTGCGCCTCCGGCGAGGGCTTGAAGAGCACCGGCGCCGTGATGAGAGCCAGGATGCAGAAGGTCGTGAACGCAATCGCGATGTAGAAGATGATCTGCATGATTGGCGTTAGACCTCGATCCCGTTGATGATGCCGCGAATGAGGAAGCCGCCGAGACAGAGCAGGCCAACGCCGATGTAGAGCAGCTTGTGTCCGGTCTCGGTTTCAATGAGGACCTTGGAGTACCCGGGATTGATAATGTTGATAAGCACGAGGAGCACCAGCGGAAGCAGACAGAGAATCCATCCGGTGAGGCGGCCCTGGGCGGTGTGGGTGCTGATCTCGCCCTTGATGCGGATACGCTCGCGGATGACGTGGGTGGTACGATCCAGAATCTCGGCGAGGTTGCCGCCGGTGTCCTTCTGGACGAGGATGGCGGTGATGAGGACGCGCAGGTCCTGCGAGGGGAGGCGCTCGAGCATTTGAAGGAGCGCGTCGCGCAGGGGGAGGCCGTAGTTCTGCTTTTTAAAGACCTCGCCAAACTCGGATTTGGCCGGCTCGAGCGCCTGATCTGCAACGATGCCGACGGCAGCGACGATGGAGTGCCCGGCGCGCAAGGAGCGCGTCATCATGTCGATGCACTCCGGCAGGACGGCGTTGAACCTGTTGACGCGGCGATTGCGTTGGAATTTCAGGTAGAACGTCGGGCCCATGCCGGCAGCCAAACCTACGACGGCTCCGATGAGCAGCATGCCGGTGAAGAGGAAGACGACAAAACCCAGACCGAGCGCGATGGCGAGGCTGGTCATGAGCACGTTGCCGATGGAGGTTTTGCCATCCGACTGGATGATGAGGACCTGCATCTCATGCGAGAACTTAGACTTGTCGACCAGGTCCTCCAGCCACTGGAAGGAGCTGGACGGCTTTTGGTTCAAGTAGTTTTCCAGGCTCTCCGTTGCATCCGCAAACTCGCCCTGCGGCGTTTTAATGGCCTTGACTCTGCGCACCATGGCCTTCTGCTCCTGGTCCGGGCGCGTGACGAAGGCGAAGACCCCGAAGCAGACCAGCGAGATAAAGATGAAGGCGACGATGAGGGCGGAGATCATGGATTCCTGAGTGGATGCGGTGTTAGCGTCTAAGCTGGCCGGGGTTGGGGCTGCCGGGTGATTAGTTGATATCGAGCGAGTGGTTGAGAAGGCCTGGAGGAAGCGGAATGCCCGCCGCCTGCAGCTTCTCCGCAAACTTGGGCATGACGCCGGTGGCATAGAAGCGACCGCGCACCTTCTTTTCCGGCGTCAGACCGCGCTTCTCAAAGAGGAAGATGTCATTCATGCTGATGACATCCGAGAAGGCTCCGGTAAGCTCCGTGATGTGGGTGATGCGGCGGCTTCCGTCCGACATGCGCGAGACCTGCACGATGAGGTGAACGGCGGCTGCGATCTGGGCCTTGATGGCTTTTTCCGGCAGAGCGATGTTGCCCATCATGCACATGGTCTCCATGCGGGCGATGGCGTCTCGCGGGGTGTTGGAGTGAATGGTGGTGATGGAGCCGTCGTGGCCGGTGTTCATGGCCTGCAGCATGTCCAGGGTCTCTTCGCCGCGGACCTCGCCGAGGATGACGCGGTCGGGACGCATACGAAGGGCGTTGATGACGAGCTCGCGCTGCTTGATGGCGCCGTTGCCTTCGACGTTGGGCGGCCGGGTCTCCAGCCGGACGACGTGCTCCTGCTTGATCTGGAGCTCGGCGGAGTCTTCAATGGTGACGATGCGTTCTTCAGACGAGATGTAGCCGGAGAGGACGTTGAGCAGGGTGGTCTTACCGCAGCCGGTACCGCCGGAGACGACGATGTTGAGGCGAGCCTTGACGGCGCCCTGCAGCACCTGCAGCATGGGCGGGGTCAGCATCTGGTTGCGCAGGAGATCTTCCGCGTTGAGCGGCGTGGAGCCGAAGCGGCGGATGGAAAGGATAGGGCCGTCGACGGCGAGCGGCGGAATGACGACGTTGACGCGGGAGCCGTCCGCGAGGCGGGCATCGACGAGCGGCGAAGATTCATCCACACGACGCCCAACCGCGGAGACGATCTTATCGATGATGTGCATGAGGTGGCGATTGTCCGTGAAGACGACGTTGGTCTTCTCCAGCACGCCCTTCCGCTCCACGTAGACCGCGTTGTAGGTATTGACGAGGATGTCCGAGATGCTGGCGTCCTTGAGCAGAGGCTCGAGGGGTCCGAGGCCGAAGACCTCGTCGACGACCTCCTGGGCGAGCTTGTCGCGCTCAAAGCCGGAGAGCGGAATGCCCTGCTCGGCGAGTAGCCCCTGGATCATGGAGAAGAGCTGCGACTGGCCGGAGCGGGTCTGGTTGAAGTCCGCGAGACGGTCGAGGTCGAGGCGCTTGATCAGCTCGCGGTGGACGGCGGACTTGATCTGCTGCTGGATGACCTCAGGCACGCCGCGCGTGGGGCGGCCTGATCCGTTGTCCATGCGGTTCGGGATGGTTTCAATCGCTGCCATAACGGGCTGGGATCCTATTCACGGTGCTTCAGTTCGATACAGGGGTTATCGGCGGATTACTTCCACATTGCGAGAAAGGACTTCTCTTTTTTAGCGGGGGCCACTGCGACGGTCGATCCCACAAGAGTGCTAGCCCACTTGGCGATTTGGACGGCGAACTCGGATTTGGCCTTGGGAGAGATGGGCTCGCCGAGGTTGACGGCGCGTACCAGGTCCAGATAACTGCTGGGCAGCTTGAGCGCAACCGGCAGGCGGATGGCCTTCTCGATCTGCTCGACGGCGACGGCGAAGCGCGAAGAGAAGCGATTGATGACGACGTGCATCTTCTCCGTGGTGAACTCGATCTGCATCAGCGAATCGACGTAGCGGGAGAGGTCGCGGATGGCGCCGATCTCGGGCGTGGCGACGAGGTAGACCATGGCGGCGGAGTCAATGACGGCTAGGTTGACGTCGGTCAGGGTGGTGGGGCAGTCGACGATGACGTAGTCGTACTCGGTGCGCAGGAACTCGAGGGTCTTGGCGACGGCTTCGCTCTCCATGTACTTGGTGCCGCCGCAGGTGTCCGGCGAGGCCAGCACGTGCAGGCCGCTGGGATGCTTGCCAATGGAGGCCTGCAGCAGATCGCTGTCCAGGCGGTTGACGTTGCGGACGACCTCATGGAACTGGCAGCGGCTGCCGTCCATGCCGAGGTAGACGCAAGCATGGCCGAGTTCCGCGTGATTGTCGATGAGCAGCACACGCTTCTCATGGCTGTAGACGAGGTACATCGCAAGGTGAACGGCGAGGGTGGTGGTGCCGACGCCGCCCTTGGCTCCGAAGAAGGCCACCACTGAGCCGACCGGCGCGCTGCGGGCGGAGGAGGTGTTGGTCCAGCCCTGCTGCAGGCGCTCCAGCACGCCGTCGACTTCTTCCGATTCAAAGGGCCTGGGCAGGAACTCCGTGCAGCCGGCGCGCATGGTGCGGAGCAGAAGATCGGGATCGCGGCTTGCCGCCAGGGCGATGACGGTGATCTTGCCGGGGAACATCTGATGCAGGTACTTGACCGTCTCAACGGCCTGGTCCGGATCCTGGTCGAAGTCGACCACAGCGATGCAGACGTTTGAGGCCTTGACCTGCGCGCCGAAGTAGGGGCGGCGCGTGGCGGAGATGTAAGCCTCAAAGCTGCAAGAGGTGACGAGCCACGGCATCTTGTTGACGGAATGGAGGATCTGATCGGCAGTCTCCGGCTCGACGCAGACCGTGATAAGGGTGGCACTGAAGACTCCGGACAAGGTGTTCATAGGAACCAATCTCTCTCTTCGTGGAACTGAACTGAGTTACAGGGGTTGGCCGTACGAGGCGGCGACGAGCTACTTCTTCGTCTTCGGCTTCGGCAGTTCGTTGTCGAAGACCTGCTTATCGACGAGCGGCCTAGCGGTTGCGGGCTCCTCCGGCACGAGCGTCTCGGTCAGCGGATCGACGATGGTGGGCGTCACCACGACCAGCAGCTCCGTGCGCGAGTGGTTGATGTTCTTGGACTTGAAGAGCTGGCCGAGGATGGGCACGCTGGCGATGCCGGGCGTGTGCGCAAGCTGGTCCGTGGTCTGGTTGTTGAGCAGGCCGGTGATGGCGAAGCTTTGGCCACTCTTGAGCACGACGCGGGTATCTGCCTTGCGGGTGGCGAGCGCGGGAATGGTATAGCCGCTGATGGTGACGGCGTTAGCGTAGTCGAGCGAGCTGACCTCCGGCGCGACCTTCAGATCGATGGAGCCGTCCAGGTTGACGAAGGGCGTGAACTCCAGCTTGACGCCGTACGGACGGAACTGGACGCTGATGGCGGTCTGGCCTCCGGTGCTTCCCTGGACGACGGGGAAGGGGAACTCGCCGCCGGCGAGGAAGTTGGCTTTCTGACCGCTGAGCGCGGTGATGGTGGGCTCGGCCAGAATCTGGAGGACCTGCATGGTCTCCAGGTCCTGGATGGTGGCGCCCACGTTCAGGCGCGAGCTGTACAGCAGGAAGTTGAGGGGGTCCGAAACGCTGAGGGTCTTGGCGCCATTGCTGCTCGGGGAGACGGTCGCAGTTGAAGGAAACTGCGAGGTCGTCGTGGAGACGATGTTGTTGCCGCCCTGGTTGAAGAAGTTGAAGGCGAACTGAGTGATCTTGGAGCGATCGACTTCCAGGATGCGGACCTTGAGCTTGACCTGCTTGACGTTGGCCGGGTTGACGACCATCGAGTTGGAGATGTCTTTGGAGTAGAGGGTGGCGAGCTTGACGGCGGCGTCAGCGGCCCCGTCGGTCCCGACGGTACCCGAGAGGATGATCTTGCCTTCGCTTTGGCGGACGTCAATGCTATCCGTGGGGAGAGCCTGCCGGAGCGACTCACGAAGGGAATCGATGTTCATGTCCGAGGCGACGAAGTACGCCTGGCTCTGACCGGTCTCATCCCACAAGATGAGGTTGCTGGTGCCCGGGGCCTTTGCCGTGAGGACGATCTGGTTGGGGCTGGAGGTATAGGAGTCCAGCACCGCGGGATTGGTGACGAAGACACGCGAGAGACGGTGCTTGGTGTTGACGAAGAGCGAGCGTCCGACGACGAGATGAAGCGACTCGCCTGAGGGAACAGCGTTGTTGAAGTCCGACATCTTATCCGACGCGGCTACGGCGACGGCCGCGACGGCGGTCTTGGCGATGAGCGGCGTGCGCGAGTGCACTTGAGTGACAGACTGGGTGGTGGACTGGGCGAGCATCTGCCGCGCAGTCAAGGGGCTGAGCGCGGTCAGGGCGAGCAGGCTTAGGCGGATGGTCGGGGAGGTGAATCGGGTCATGGGAACTCTCACTGGAAGGTCTCCGTGGTCTGCTTCCCGCCGGCGATCGTCTGGACGGAGTAAGGCTTGGGGCCCGAAGCCATCACGACAGGGGCGCGCTTAACGGCTTCTCTGGGCTGATCTGAACTCTTGACGGGGCTCTTGACCGAGCCCATGCCTCCAAGCTCGGAGACCTGGGCGGGCGAGTCCGTCAGTTGGGCGTGATCCTGGCCGTTGCGGAGGACGAAGTGGACGGTGCCCTGCGCGTTAGCAAGGACGACGCGCTCGGCGTCGGAGGGCGTTACGAGCAGCGTGACCACGTCTGTGGTGTTCGGCTTGCCCTCAGGGTCAGCCTGCATCTTCTGGCCGGCGGCAAGGATCTGCGCGTCCTGCAGCACGGTGGAGGTGATGGGCGTCTGCGAGATGGGGTTGTGGTAGGTCACCAGGACGTCCACGCGAGTGCCCGGCAGCAGGAAGCCGGCTACGCCCACGATCTGGTCCGAGCGCAGCGAGATGGCGCGCATGCCGTCCGGGATGCGGGTGGAGAGACCCATGCCAGAGCCGACGGCGGAGAGATTGTGCTCGACGATGGGCTGGCCGGCGGAGAGCGGATAGAGCACGGTGCGGCCGACCACATCCTCGGGCTTGATGAAGGAGCCGGGAAGCGGCACGTTGGCCGGCCAATCGATGAGCTTGACATCCGTGGCCACGATGACGCGGCCGGGCTCCACGTTCTGCACGACGCCGACGTAACGCTGTTGCGGCGGCGGCGCGCCCTTGCTCTTGAAGTAGGTTTTGCCGAGCCAGACGGTAAAGATGGCCGAGCAGACAAGGGACAGGATGAGTGCGGAGAGTACGCGGCGAGCGGGCATAAGAGTTTACCTTTTCACTCCCTGAAGGAAGAGAGTCACACAGCAGCCCGCCGCAATGGCGAGCCCGTACGGAAGTCGAAGCGTGCTGGAGTTGCTTACGTTCAAGTCGGGATGAGGCGTAAGGCCCTCTTCCCGATGATGAGTGGCCAGCGCGGCGACGTTGGAGACGGTCTGCTTCAACTGCCCACGCATCAGTGCGAGACCGACTCCCATGACTCCGCCGGCGATGGCGGTGAGGACGAGAACCGAAGGCGAGTTCGACAAGCCGGCGAGGCAGCCGACCGCGGTGATGAGCTTGACATCGCCCGCGCCCATGCCGCCGGCGAGGAAGAACACCAGGAAGAGGACGCCGCAAAGGAAGCCGGCAAGAAGAGACAAGAGCAGGCCGTGCCATCCGTCAAAGGTGAAGTGAAGCATCAGGCCGAGGAGCATGGCGGGACCGGTAAGCAGGTTGGGGATGCGGCGGCTCCTGAGGTCGGTCATGGCTCCGAGGATGGCGACAAGCGCAGCGGCCGCGGGGTAGATCAGTTCCTTGCTCAAGTGCATCTTGCCTCCTTACTGGGTTATCTGCATGGGCCCGACGCTCTTCCTCTGCGAGCCCTGGTTGGAGCGGCAGAGGAAGAGACGATGGACGATGTCAGGGTCTAACGCTTACCGCGAACGCAACTGACTGGAGTCCCTGGCCATGTTTTGAATGGCCTGAAGTTGTTCAGAGTGGGACACCTGCGTTCCTTATCGACTGCATTGCCGAGGGCCGTGAGTGCGTTGGCTGCTCAGCGATGTACCCACCTTATGAAGGGCGTCGGGTTCCTACAACGACCTGAAAGTGGGAGAGGCCAAACTTTAGAATCATCTGGCGATCCACGTGCTAGGAGGATGCTGGTTTTGTGGGGTTTTGCAGGCTTTAAGAGGGGTTACTGATGTGCCGCACTCGCGCACCGTTTGGGGGCGCAAGAGGCTGAGGAAACCTGATCGAATCAGGCACAGTTCCCTCAGCGGCTCAAGCCGCGTCGCCACGGTTCGACTTACAGCGGGACTAAAAGTCCCATCCCTTTCAAAACGGGCCTCTCGTTCAGAGATTCCTTGAATTACCTGCCGGGGATGTGAGTGGAGGTGGTGTCCCAGTGGGTGAGGAGCTGGTGGAGGACGGTGCTGCCGCAGAGCCAGGCGGACTCGATGGCGAGCTTGCCGCCGATGTAGGGGGCGGTGACGGACTCGATGGCGGTATGGCCGGGGCGGGGCATGGAGGGGTTGGAGCCGGTGCGAAGGACCATGACGCGGTCGAGGTCCACGCGGTGCATGGCGGCGAGGCGGGTGAGGGCCTCAAGGAAGCCGGAGTCTTCCATCTCGGTCATGACGAAGGCTCCTTTGCCGGCGGTGTAGAGGCGGACCCAGTCCTCGGCGAACTGGGTCATGACGGCACCGTGCCAGTAGGAGTCTGAGGCGAAGGTATCGCCCATGAGGACGAAGGGCGGGCGCTGTGCGTTGGGGAAGCCGGTGAAGCCGGCGCGGAAGGCGGCGACTGCGGGGTCGTCGCCGAGGTTGAGGGACTTGGTCTGGGCGAAGGCCCAGGCGGCGAGTTTTGGATTCAGGGCGTAGGCGTTGGAACGGACGATGCCGTGCTGGACGGGGATAGTAGG
>CAXTRZ010000072.1:0-10573 GCA_964246715.1 uncultured Acidobacteriaceae bacterium
ACTCACCACCGCGAACAGATCCTCCACCACCGTTCGCGAAATCTCAATCGCATCCACCAGCGCGATGTCTGAGATCGTCGTCCCCTTCAGCACCACCAGCCTCCCAAACGATCCCGCATGCACCAGATCGATCGCTGCAATCCCATATCGCGTCGCCAGCACCCTGTCATAGGCCGTCGGAGTCCCTCCTCGCTGGGTATGCCCCAGGTTGACGCTCCTCGTCTCATACCCCGTCCTCTTCTCAATCTTTTCCGCCAGCATCTGCCCAATGCCGCTCAGCCGCACATGCCCGAAGGAATCCACCTTCGTCCCTACCGCAGCCTGCTCCGTCTGCTCCGGAAACTTCGCCCCTTCCGCCACCACCACTACGGCAAACCGCTTCCCACTCTCCCACCGAGCCCGCAGCAGCCTCTCCACCTCATCCATGTCGATCGGCAACTCCGGAACCAGCGTTACATCCGCTCCGCCCGCAACTCCAGCGGTGATCGCAATCCAACCCGCATCCCGTCCCATCACCTCCACCACCTGCACCCGGCTGTGCGCCTCCGTCGTCGAGTGCAGCCGGTCCACCGCCTCCGTCGCAATCGTCACCGCCGTATCGAACCCGAAGCACACATCCGTTCCGCTCAGGTCGTTGTCGATCGTCTTCGGCACGCCCACGCAGTGCACGCCCAGCTTCGCCAGCTCCACGGAGATGGACTGGGTGTCATCTCCGCCCATGGCGATCAGCGCATCCAGCCTATGCCCCTCGATCACCTTAAGGCATCGCTCAAACCCACCCTCAATCTTCTTGACGTTCGTCCGCGACGACCGCAGGATCGTTCCGCCGCGATGCAGGATTCCACTCGTCGTATCCAGGTTCAGCGGCATCGTCCGGTCGTCGAGCACGCCTCGCCATCCCTCCAGGAACCCCACAAACTCATCCCCATAATGCAGGACGCCCTTGCGCACCGCCGCGCGGATTACCGCATTCAGTCCCGGACAATCGCCCCCGCCAGTCAGCATCCCAATACGCATCGCCAAACCCTCCTATCCCCAAACCACGAAACATCCTACGCCTGTTCCGTAGTTAGAGCGGGAATGGATCTGCCGGTTGTTAGCTCTGGAGCGCCTTCCGCAGCGCCGCCTGCTGGATCTCCCCTAGCTCGCGGATTCCCACTTCCGCCAAGTCGAGCAGGCTGTCCAGCTCCGCCCGCGAGTAGGAATCCTTCTCCGCCGTAGCCTGCGTCTCCACCAGCCCGCCGGATGCCAGCATCACCACGTTCATGTCCACCGTTGCCCGTGAGTCCTCCTCGTAGCACAAGTCCAGCAGCACATTCCCGTCCACAATCCCGACAGATGTCGCGGCAATCATCTCCTTCAGCGGCGATACCTTCAGCGTTCCAGCCTGTGTCAGCTTGCCTAGCGCAATCGCCAACGCCACCGACGCTCCCGTGATGGCAGCCGTCCGCGTTCCGCCATCCGCCTGTAGCACGTCGCAGTCCAGGATAATTGTCCGCTCCCCCAGAAGCCGCATATCTACAATCCCGCGCAACGACCGCCCGATCAACCGCTGGATCTCGTGCGTCCGTCCGCCCACCTTGCCTCGCTCTGCTTCACGCGGCGACCGCGTCAGCGTGGCACGCGGCAGCATCCCGTACTCGGCCGTCACCCAACCCTTGCCGGAGTTCCGCATCCATCCCGGCACCCCCGTCTCCACTGTCGCATTGCATAAAACTCTTGTGTTGCCTGCCTCGATGAGCACCGAACCTTCCGCCGTAGACACATAGCCGGTGGTAATACGAGTCGGCCGGAGTTGGCCGGCGAAGCGGTTATCGGGGCGAAACGTCGTCTGAGATGAAACAAGATGAGCCGGCATCTCCCGATTATAGGTGCCCTCAATTATAGGTGCCCATTCCGGCACCAGAACGATTCATACACTCTACCGCCCCGTAGCGACATAGTGAGCGCCGGCTCTTTGTCAACGAGGAAAATTACTAAGCAAACAAATTCAACCCAAACCGTAGTAATCGCTTTCCCAAATTGGGCACACTTTTGTGGATAAAATGCAATTACCTCACGAAATGTGCAATTTCTAAGTACTGTGATGAGAAGGGCGACGTAATGTAGGGTGTCGTCCAAAGAAGACGGAATGGACTTCGGTCCCGCATGAGGAAAGCGACATATGCATGCCACCCTGAGTAACGCGGCAGCGGTTCGAGCAAGTAACCGACGTAGGAACCTCCCCCATTCGCGAATGCAGAATCGCATCGCTGGAGGAGCCCATGTTTAGATCGCGCGAAATCGGCTTAGACCATCTCTCTCAAACGCCTTCCGTAAAGACACCTACGTCTGCCACACCCAGAAGAGCACAGGGTGCTCAAGCCCGGGAATCTGCCGGTATTCCTGGTTACTCGTCAGCTGCGGCAATCCCTAAGGTGGTGGGCGGAGAGGCGCTTCCGATCCTCCATCTGCTCGTCGTAGATGACGACGTTGCCGTACGCCACGCCTGTCTGGAGATAGCCTCTAAGATGGGATTTGTGGTGGTAGGAGCAGCTGATATCTCCGGCGCGCGCACCATCCTGAAGCACCAGAAGATTGACGTCATGCTGCTGGACCTTAAGATTCCCGGCGGCGGCGGGTTAGCTCTGCTGGAGGAGGTCAAAACCCTCCATCCTGACACCTCCGTCGTCGTCATGACGGCGTTCGCAACTGTCTCAAGTGCGGTGGAGGCGATGCGCATCGGCGCGGGGGACTACCTGACCAAGCCCTTCGCGTTGGAGGAGTTGACCTCCATCCTGGAGCACGCCGGGGAGCGAAAGCAGTTCGACCTGGAGAGCCGCAGGCTGCGGGAGCGACTCAGAAACCAGCGCGGCGCAGGCCAGCTGATTGGCCGTTCGCCGGAGATGGAGAATCTGTATCGCATCCTCTCCAAGGTCGCGCGGTCGACCCACCCGGTCCTCATTTTGGGAGAAGCCGGAACGGGCAAAGAACTCGTCGCCCGCGCCATCCACTTTAACGGACCCAATGCTCAGAAGCCTTTCGTTCCGGTTGACTGTGGAAGTTTGGTTCCAACGCTGATCGAAAGCGAACTCTTCGGATACGTGAAGGGGGCCTTTGCCGGCGCGCATCGTTCCAAAGAGGGGCTGCTCGCAGCCGCGGACGGCGGCACCGTCTTCCTGGATGAGATTAGCGAACTTCCGCTCGAATTGCAGGCCAAGCTCCTGCGGTCCCTGCAGGATCGCGAGATCCGGCCGGAGGGCTCGAGCGAGGCGATTCCCATCTCGGCCCGCATCCTGGCCGCGTCGAACCGAAACCTCGTGCAGATGGTCGAGCAGGGCCGCTTCAGGAAAGACCTCTACTTTCGCCTCAACGTCGTTAACCTCCGCATTCCGCCCTTGCGGGACAGGCGTGAGGACATCGGCCTGCTCGCCATGCACTTCCTGGAACGGATCCAGAAGGAGACGGGCAAGCCCCACAACCTCTCCGACGAGGCTCTGCGTGTTCTCACCGAATTTGACTGGCCGGGCAATGTACGAGAGCTTGAAAATGCAATCGAGCGAGCCTGCGCGCTCAGCTCCGGACCGATCCTGCACATGGGCGATCTTCCCACGCAACTGCAGGACTTCCGGCTGCACGGCAGGATGCAGCAACGCGAAAAGAATGAGAGCGCGATCGCCGTGGGAGAGAGCGCGAAGGATCGCATCGTCTCCATCGCAGAGATGGAGAAGCAGGCCATCCTGAGTTCAATTCGTCAGCTCAAGGGCGACAAACTAATGGCTGCGAAGCTGCTCGGAATCGGCAAGACGACGCTGTATCGCAAACTGAAGGAGTATGGCATTAGCGACGGCATGAATCTTTTAGACTAGGCCGCCACGCACACAGCTCATCTTGGAACGGAGATCGTCCCAAGGAGATCGTCCCAAAATGAGCTGCACGAATCCAGAAGAAAACCGGCTGATGTGCAGCGGGAGGCGCAGCGGATTCCGCTAAAGCTCATACTAGGACCGAGAAGCCAGACCTTCACTCCCGCTCCTTACCGGGATGGGTCAACTCGCTCCGCCAAGATGCGGAATCATAGGCGCTGACACGTGAGCAGGAGACAGGCCAATGAAGAGCAAAGATATATTGGTGATCAGCACGATCGAAGGCGCTGAAAATTTGGCAATCGTTCTGGCGCGGCACGTCGAGTCGCGGGTCGAGGTGGTCACCACACGAAGAGCAGGGCTGGCGCGTCTTCGCCATGGGGACTTCGCGGTCGTTGTCGTCGATGAGAGCATGGTGGAGATGGATCGGGAGTGGGCCGACCAGCTGTGGGAGAGCGCCGGCCTTGCCATTCCCCTTCAGGTCAACTTCTCCATCTCAAGCAGTGCTCGCCTGGCGCGGGAGGTGCGCGGAGCGCTTGCTCGGCGCGATGCGGAGTACGCCATGGCTCGCAAGGCCGCTGTTACTGAGATGGAAAGTGAGTTAAAAGGCTCGCTCACCGGCCTGTTGCTCCAGTCGGAGCTCGCCATGCGCGAGCCCGCGGGCTCGGAGGCGCTTGCGCCCAAGCTGAAGCTGATGGTGGAACTCGCTGAGAATATCCGCCACCGCTTCGAACGCAAAGTGCCGTAAGCCGCGGCCGCCGGTGTACGCTACCATCGGAGGTGTCGCGCAATGCCGTGTGAGCACATGAGCGAGATTCGGCCGGACGTGAAACGTTCCGGCAACGGCTGTGTAGAGTGCCTGCAGCAGGGCATGCTTTGGGTTCATCTGCGCGAGTGCCTGATCTGCGGTCACGTCGGATGCTGTGACTCGAGCATCGGCAAGCACGCCACCAAACACTTCAAAGCCACTCACCACCCCATCATGAAGAGTATTGAACCCGGCGAACGCTGGGGCTGGTGCTACGTGGATCAGAGCATGCTTGACCTATGACCTCTCTCCGGTGTCAAGGGCTGGTATCCTTGGCGTATTGGAGAAATACGAATGGCAGAAGAGTTGTTGAGCGGGTCAGAAGGCAGTGCGGCGGGAGCGGCAGCGGCGCCCGCGGTCAAGATTACAGTCCGTCCTAACGGGCCGTTTCGCGTGGAAGGCCCCATCTCCCTCGTTGATGTGAACGGGAAGGAGTGGGACTTGACGGGGAAGCCGGCGATCTCCTTGTGCCGTTGCGGGCTTAGCTCGAAGCGTCCATTCTGCGACGGAACCCACGGCCGCGAGGGCTGGAAGTGCGACGCCAGCCCTCTTCCGGCGGAGCCGGTCGCCCAGGGCTAAGCGTGCGTCGACTGCTCTTTATCTGTTCGAGAAATCGCCTTCGCAGTCCGACCGCAGAGGCGCTCTTCGCGGACTTGGATGGAGTGGAGGTCGGCTCGGCCGGTACGGCGCCGGATGCAGAGTGCGCCGTCAGTGCGGACCTGATTGAATGGGCTACGGACATCGTTGTCATGGAACAGAGGCATAAGAAGTTCTTGCTCATGCGGTTCAGCGAGGAGATCTCAGGGAAGCGTCTGACGTGTCTGAATATTCTCGATCGCTATGAGCTGATGCAGCCCGAGTTGATCGTTATACTGCAGGCCAAAGTCCTGCCGTTGATTGAGGAGAAGAGAGAGACATGATGCCATGCTGGAGTCTGCGCCCTTGCTTCACGATGCTCGCATTGGGAGTGACCCTTTTTTCAGGATCGCAAGCCATCGCGCAGGCCTCGCGCGAGTATGTGAAGTCGGAGGCCATGATCCCCATGCGGGATGGCGTCAAGCTGCACGCCGTCATCCTCCGTCCCAAGGACGCGACCGAAGCGCTACCGTTCCTGATGCAGCGGACGCCATATGGGGTGGACGGCATGACCTCCGAGCGGCTGAACGGCGGCAAGCCGGAGCTGGCGCAGAGCGGATACATCTTCGTCGGGGAAGACATCCGCGGACGCTACAAGTCTGAAGGCCAGTTCGTGATGAACCGCCCTATCGTCGCCCACAACGCGAAGACGGATGTGGATGAGACTACCGACACCCGCGACACCATCGACTGGCTGCTGAAGAACGTGCCGCAGAACAACGGCGCGGTGGGCGTCTACGGCGTCTCATACCCCGGCTTTCTCGCTATGATGGCCGGTATCGACGCGCATCCGGCGGTCAAGGCCATTAGCCCCCAGGCGCCCATGACCGACATCTGGATGGGCGATGACTTCTTCCATAACGGGGCCTTTCGCGAGACCTACGGCTTCGACTATGTGCAACAGCTTGAGGCACAAAAAACAGACGCTCGCGTCCAGAGCAAGCAGGACACCTTCGACTTCTTCCTGCAGCATGTCAACTTTGACGGGGCCGCAAAATCCGCGGGGATGGAGAAGCTGCCCACCGCGGCGCACTTCCTGAGCGAGCCGGCGTATGTGAAGTTCTGGCGCGACATGGCCGTCGAGAACCACCTCACCAAGGTGGAGGTCCCGACGCTCGAGGTGGGCGGCTGGTGGGACCAGGAGGATATGTGGGGGACGCAGGAGGAGTACATGCGCCTCCATCAGCATGATGACAAACACCAGGTCTTCATGGTGCTGGGCCCCTGGAATCACGGCGGCTGGGGAGGCTCAGGCAGGGAACTGGGCAGCGACTTCGGCAAGGTCAGCTTCGGCGAGCCAACGGGCGAGGAGTATCGCAAGAACTTTGAGGCACCGTTCTTCGAGAAGTATCTAAAGAGCAAGTCCGGCTACGATCTCGCGGGCGTTGCGAGCTTCCGCACTGGGGTAAACAAGTGGGAGCGGTATGAAGCCTGGCCGCCAAAGAGCGGCTTCAAGCCTGCTGAAGTTGACTTGCAGTCAGAGGGTATTCTGTTTTCATGTGAAGCATCCGCTTGCAAGAGGCTTCAGAAAGAAGCACTGGTTGGCCAGTATGTTGCGGACCCCGCTAATCCCATCCCGTATCGCCATCGTCCCATCCAAGCCACCTATGGTGACGGCTCCAAGTGGCGCACTTGGCTGGTGGAAGACCAGCGCTTCGTCGATGGCCGCAAGGACCTCGCCGAGTTCAAAACGCCCGCGCTGGACAAAGACGTAACCGTCACCGGCGACGTGAAGGCGGATCTGTTCGCCTCCACCACCGGCTCCGATGCCGATTGGATTGTGAAGCTCATCGACATTGCCCCCGACGGTACCCAGACGATGATCGTGGATGAGATCTTTCGTGGCCGCTACCGCGAGAGCTTCGAGACGCCGCACCCCATGACTCCCAACAAGGTGGAGGAGTACAAATGGTCGCTGCATGGCGCGGACCACACCTTCCTCAAGGGCCATCGCATGATGGTGGAGGTCCAGTCAAGCTGGTTCCCGCTCTACGACCGCAACCCACAGACCTTCGTCCCGAACATCATGTCCGCTCCGCCCGAAGCCTATAAGGCGCAGACGATCAAGATCATGGGCGGCAGCCGGCTTGAGTTTGAGTCGCCGGTCGAATAGCGTGTCGATCAAAACCATCAGCTCGCGCGAGGTGTATCGCAACCCTTGGACCCGCGTGCGGGAAGACATCATCGAGCGCGCCAACGGCTTGCGCGGCATCTACGGCGTCATTGACAAGGACCCCGCCTGCATCATCGTTCCGCTGGAGCGCACACCCGAAGGGGACTTCCTCTACCTCGTTGAGCAGTTCCGCTACACCATCCAGCGCCGCGCGATCGAGTTTCCCCAAGGCGGCTGGGAGCAGGCCGAGGTCGATCCCGAAGAACTCGCCCGCGGCGAGCTGCAGGAAGAGACCGGCCTGCTCGCTGAGACCATGACGCCCATAACCATGCTGCAAATCGCCTATGGCGTCATGAACCAGAAGCACTTCGTCTTCCTCGCAGAAGGCCTGACTCCCGGCGAGAAGAAGCCCGATCCAGAAGAGCAAGACCTCGTCGTACATCGCGTCTCCGTGGCGGAGTTTGAGGCCATGCTGCTCGACGGCCGCGTTGTAGATAACTGCACCGCGGCTGCCTGGGGCGTCTACCGCATCTGGCGCAAACACAAATTTTAGCCCGGAGTCTCTACGGTAAGTGCTAGAATTTGAAGCCGATAGCAATCCACTACGACGCAGCGTGTCGCTTGACTGCGCCGTTCATCGGAGTCTGCCAATGCACCGCCGCCACGCCGATCAGAAGATCAAAGAACGTCCGCTCAACCAAGTGGAACTCGCCCTGCTCGGCGAAGAGATCGCCGCCTCCGCCCGCTCCACCGTCATCGTCTTCATCGACCTCACGGACTCCACCCTGATGAAGTACCAAAAGCCCGTCGAAGAGTGGATCGGCTTGGTCTACGAGTTCATCAAGCGCTGTGACCACCTTGCCCAGCAACGCGGGGGAACCGTCGTCAAACACATTGGCGATGAGGTGATGGTCACCTTCCCGGAGGTCGCGTCCGCGGAGACCTTTCTCCTCTGCATGTTAGAGGACCAGACCCTGATCCACTACCGCTATAAGGCCGCCGTAGATTTTGGTGACGCCTACTTCCTGCACGCCCACCACGCGGACACCTTGCCCACAAGCTATTGCCCGTGGCCCGCTCCGCAGGACCCATACGGTAAGGTCGTCGACCGCTGTGCCCGCATCGCGGCTCTCGCGCCCTCAGGCTGCATCCTCTGCAGTGAGGACTACAAGCGCGCACTCCATCGCGAGTTCCCCTTGGCCGGGACGCGCGTCCTCAAGGGCATTCACGATCCCTGCCATATCTACTACCGCCACCTGCCCACCTTGGACGGCGGCTGCCTGATGCACCCGGACGAAGGCCCCGCCGCCTTCGTCACAGGCATCAGCGCCTAATTGCTGTCGTCGCTTCCAAAATCGGAGCTGTCGTCCCCGCCGCCGGAATCGTCATCGCTGCCAAAGTCGGAGACGTCATCGTTCGCGCTGAAATCATCCGCGCCGGAATCGTCACTCGTATCGGCAAAGTTGCTGCGCAAGTCATCCCGCCGGTCTTCAAGATCCGGTGAGAGGTGATCCTGATGCTCCGCTCGTTCGCCGATCCCGGAATCGCCATAATAGTTGTTGTTGATGACCTCCTCCGGCCGCCCCTGGTTGCCGAAGTCGCCCTCGCCATACCCGGCGTGGTGCTCAAACCCATGCATCAGACTCTCAATCCCTTCAAAAGCAACCGCGCCAGCGGCAACGCCTGCCGCTGTCGTCATCGCGGACCGCAGAAAGCCACCGCCCTGGGACTGTCCGAAAGATTGCTGCGGCGCCCCATATCCCGGCTGCGCATACTGCGGCTGATACTGCTGCTGCCCATACTGCGGAGGCGGAGGAGCATAGTTTTGGACCGGCTGATACTGCGGCTGCCCGTACTGTACTGAAGCCGGCGGAGGAGGCGGCGTACGATCCTCGGTCCCCAGCAGGCTCCCTAGGAAGCTCGTATGCTTCTGCGGCTGCTGCCTCGCCTGCTCAAGCTGCTGGCTCAAATTCTGCACCTGGCCCTTGGCATCGTCCAGCTGCTTCTTCGCCTGATCCAATGCGTACTGCTGCACCAGCAGCGTCTGCGAAAGAATGTACAGCGCATCAGGGTTGCGCTCCAGCGTCTGCGCCAGAAAGCGTTCCGCGTCCGGGTCCTTCTCGCTCAGCTTGGTCTGGTTCACGCGATCCGTAAGACCCTGCAGCATCTCTTGTTCTTGCGGTGTCATCAATGTCCTCGTCTGTTACTTCTTCGGTCCTTACAGCCCTCAGTAAGACGCCATCCCACGGCAAAAGGTACGAACTCCGCAGCCTGTCGGTTCCGTTAATTGATCGTCTTCATCCGCCGGCTCATGAAGTCCATCAGCAGATAGTTCCCTAGCGTCTCCGGAGTCGTGAAGTAGGCCTTGCCGCGGCACATCGCGCTCACCTGTTGCACAAACTGCACTAACTGGAAGTCGCTCGCCAGCATAAACGTGTTGATCATAATGTTGGACCGCTTGCACCGGCTCACCTCCTTCAGCGTCTCCTCAATCACCAGCGGATCCAGCCCAAACGCATTCTTGTAGATGCGCCCGTCCGGCAGCGTCAACGCGCTTGGCTTGCCGTCCGTAATCATCACAATCTGCTTCATGTTCTTGTTGGACCGCTGCAGAATCCGCTGCGCCACGCGCAGACCCTCGCGCGTATTAGTATAGTGCGGCCCTACCTTGACGCGCGGCAGTTGCCCCACCGGTATATGCTCTGCCGAGTCGTGAAACAGCACCAGGTCAATCGTGTCCCCCGGATACTGCGTCCGGATCAGATGACTCAATGCCATGGCTACGCGCTTGGCCGGCGTAAACCGGTCCTCGCCATACAGGATCATGCTATGCGAGCAGTCCAGTAGCACCACAGTCGCACAACTGCTCTGGAAATCCGCCTGCTGGACCTGCAGGTCGGAGTATTCCAGGTTCAACTTCCCGCCATGCTGGTTGAAGTCCGTTCCCTCGCGTGCAAACACGTTGGAAAGCGTCGCCGTAATGTCCAGGTTCAGCGAGTCCCCAAACTCATACGCCTTGGACGACCCATTCGTCTCCACTCCAGCCGCCTCATAGCGCGTATCATGCCGCCCGATGCTTGCCTTTCCCAGCGGACCCAGCAGCTCGCGCAGCGCCTTCTACCCCAGAAAGTCCATCGCCTTATCCGGCACCTCAAACCGCGCGGACTCCCC
>CAXTRZ010000073.1:0-3755 GCA_964246715.1 uncultured Acidobacteriaceae bacterium
TGACACAACACCCTCCGAGTCCGACGCTCCCCGTGCCGATGTCGCTCGCTCCATCGTCTCCCCTGCCAACCTTAATTCGCCGGAGCAGGTCGTCATCTCCGGCTCTGCTGCCGCGGTCGAGCGCGCCGCCGCCCTCTGTAAGCAGGCCGGCGCCAAAAAGACGATCATGCTCAAGGTCTCCGCACCCTTCCACTGCGCACTCATGCATCCCGCGCAGGAGCTGCTCGCCAGCACGCTGGAGTCTTTCGCCTTCTGCGACCCTGCCTTTCCCGTCGCCTGCAACGTGGACGCCCGCCTCGTCACCCGCGCCGCAGACACCCGCGACTGCCTAATCCGCCAGGTCACCGGTCCCGTCCGCTGGGTGGAGTGCATCAACCTCCTTGTCCAGCAGGGTATCACCCACTTCATTGAGGTCGGCCCCGGTAAAGTTCTTACCGGGCTCACCCGCCAGATCCTCGGCAAAGGCTCTGAAACCACCATCAGCCTCAACGTAGAAGATCTCGCCAGCTTGGAAAAGACTGTAGCCGCCCTAACGGAAAACAAGGCGTAACCAGGATCAGGAAGATAAGAGCGGGATTGAGAAACAAGACAAATAGAACGCTCGTATCCGTGACTAGCTACCTGCAAAGCGAAGTGCTAAACGGCCCCCGCCTGAAAGCCAAGGGATGTTTAGCAGCCTAGATCGATTTGAATCGTTGTTTAAGAACTCTGAGTACGCCGATAGATCGCATATCCGTTGAGGCGGCTAAGCAGCGTTCGTTTTGAACCCCGTCGTCGCCTCATGCCGTGGCGCAGTACAGCCGGGTCAGAGACATCTTGGCTAACCCATACCGGCGCATAAGGCGCAGCAAGTCTCGTGGTCTTTTCGTCGCTCAGATTTACATCAAGTGCTGCGACAGCGTCGTTTATGTGCTTCGTCTTCAACGCGCCCACGATCGGTGCCGCAATAACGGGATTGCGAAGCCACAGGGCATAGCGGTCGGGGAAGCGGAACAACAAGCAACGAAAGATCGGCTTACTACGAAGCTGCGAGCGAGGCAAGACTCTCTTGCTGTAAAGCTCGTAGCAAGCGGGCGGGCCTCAGTTTGGCCACATTCACTGGCGCCCAATCAAGCACACCACAAAGGTGAACTGACGCCTATCGGTCAGATCTCGCTTTATGAACAAGCGAACTGAGACGATCGTTCTATAAATCGCTAAGCGAGAACAATCCGCGCTTTAGTGCCTTAATCGCCGCTTCGGTGCGCCCCCGGGCATTCAGCTTGGCAAGCGCGTTGTTGACGTGATTGCGCACGGTAAACTCACTGATTGCAAGACTTTGTGCAATTTGGCGGTTGGTGTCTCCAGTAGCAACCGCCTGCAGGATCTCGATCTCGCGAGCGGACAGCTGGTCGCGCTTATCGCGATGACGCAGACGCTGCTCGAGGGCAGCCGGCAGAGAGCGTTTTCCCGCATGGACGCGATCGATCGCACGATAGAGTTCGTCGGGGGACGCGCTCTTCGAGACGAACCCACGTGCACCACGCTCCAGTGCTCTCCAGATTTCTTCATCCATCTCGAAGCTGGAGAGAATAAGGATCTGTGTGTCTGGATATTTCCGTCGTAACGCGGGAATGCAGTCTATGCCTGTCTTACCAGGCATCCGTAAATCGAGAAGAAGAACTCCAGGCAGCAAGGCAATCCTGGTGCTCAGGAGGGCTTGACCACTTGCGAAGGTGGCGACCACATGCAGGTGTTCGTTTGCGGAGACGATGCTCTGAAGACCCAGCAGCACCGCAGGATGATCGTCTGCGATCGTGATAGCGATGCGTTGATGAGCCTTCATGACTGCCTCGCCGAGGACCCATTTCTCAATCTCCTGAGCGCGCCAAGAGAGCGCCAAAGACGGAGTTGCCGGAATAGGGGCAGCAAGACATCGATTTCACAGCCGTTGCCTGGCTCGCTTCGCACCGCCAACCTGCCACCGAGCGCCGCGGCCCGCGACTGCATCCCGAGAAGCCCAAAACCCTGCGCCTTCTCCTGAGAGGGGGTAAACCCTGATCCGTCATCCGCGATCGTCAGGCGTATGTTCTCGATGCTGTAAATCAATTGCAAACTAATGACGGAGGGGTTAGCGTGCCGGACAGCATTCGTAATGGCTTCATGTCCGATGCGCAGCAAGGCTTCCTTAGCCGTTGAGGATATTTCAAATTGTTCCCCGATCGTCGTAATGTCAAGGCGAAGCGTGCCACCTTGAGTCAGGACCTGCGCCTGATGGCGAAGGCTTTCCAGCAGATTTCCTTCCGGGTCATCCATGGGCTTTAACATCGCGATTGAGCGTCGTGCGTCAGCATGACTGTGCGATACCATACTGATCGCCAAGTCTACATGCTCGTTCAGTGATCTAAAGTTGTTCGGCTTCTGGATCGCCATACGGATGGCATGCAACTGAAAGGCTATACCGGCAAAGCTCTGCGCAAGGGAGTCATGCAGGTCATGAGCCAGGCGGATTCTTTCCTCCAGAATTAAGGCGAAACGCCAGCGTTGTACGCGGATTGCGGCAATCAGCGCCGCGATCATCAGTATGCCAATCGATGTAAAGAGCACCACCACATGAGCGCGAGTCCAAAAGGGCGGCCCGCTGATAACCTCAACATCATTAAGGGAACGCAGCACTATGTGAAATGGAACCGGGATATCGGATGCATCAAGGTCCATGACGCAGATGCCGGTCACCTTCAAAACTGATCCAACACGGAAAGCTGATTGATCAAGCGGCAGGACAGTTGTATTGAGGCTGACCGCATAGAGTTGGTTGGCGCTTCGAAGCCACAAGGTCAACGCGTTGTTGCTCTTTGCCGAGGAGACAAGCGTGCCGGAGACCTCAATGACCTGCTTGTCATAGTCGCCTGAAGCCGCTATGGTGGCGGTAACGGAGAGCGCCGGGTCGGGCACGCGTACCCGCAGCACATGGAGATGCTCTACCTTCATGGCTGCCGAGTACCGCCCCGGGCCGATTGCGCCGGTCGCCTCGACCTCATCACCAAGCCGGAGAGCAGAGGTGCTGGACGGTCCGACTAATTCGATCCCGCCTGTACGGTCCTGCAGGTAGACCGGGTTTCCTGTCTTCGTGATGACGCCGCGCACCTGTCGCACCGTCGGCGAATCATCCGCCTGCCAGAACAGGCTGCCGATGGGCACGTTGTCGGTTCGTGTGCTCCATGCCGCATTGCCAGGCGGCCCGGCCAGGCAGCAGCGTGCCGAGAGTAAGATCCAAAAGACGAGACGAACTCCAGCGGCGAACCTCATCGCAGACTTTGCACCTTGATCTTGCGCCAGCTTCCACCCGCAGCATAGCTGCGAAGACCGAACTGACCCTGCCGCAAACATGCACCCTCATCGGACGCTTGGCTCTTTGCGAGCAGCTTGCCGCGCTCGTCCTGCGCCTCGGCTGAGATCTTGCATCCATCGGCTACCAGGCGGAGGTGATACCAGATGCCCGCGTGGATGCCTTGCGGAATGATGACGCGCTGCAAAGGCTCAAAGCCGAAATCCATGCGGCTCAGCAGAAGCTGATCTGGAAGCCGCAGGCCCGCATAGTACCCATTGAAGGCATTCGTGCCCTCTTCAGGGTCTGACACGCGCACGATGAGACCGGCATCGCCAAAGCTGCTTGTCAGACGTACATCCGCGTCCATGGCAACATCTTTCAGGTCCAGGTCGCCGGTCACGACCTTCGCGCCTGTGTCGTCGGAGTCGTTTGTGAGTGCCCCTTG
>CAXTRZ010000073.1:3765-10496 GCA_964246715.1 uncultured Acidobacteriaceae bacterium
CTTCCATTCCGCCATACTTCTGCAACCAAATTGATCCTGGTAGAGGAAGCCTCGTGCACGACGCAAGCGCAACCGGGCACTTACCAGCCCCAAGACCGGCGCCAGGACCATCGCAAGGGCCAGGAAAAAAGCGCTGCCTTTCGCCCGCAGAATGGCCTGGCGCTTGGAAATGAAAGGGCTCATCTGTCGAAGCCCGTATAGGGATGCAGAAACTTTTGGGTCGCCGGGTCATCGAGGTTGTTGCGGTCAAGCAGAAGGGGCTCAAGAGTGACATGCCTTAGACTGCCTTTGCCCTCGCGCACCGCGATGAGCATCTCGGCGGATTGATAGCCGATCTGGTACATGTTTTCGGCAACCAATCCCAGGATCTCTCCGCTGCGCACGGCCCCGTAGAGTTCAGGATCCTGATCGTACCCAATGAGCGCAATACGCCCGCTTAGACCGCTCTCCTGAAGCGTTGCGTAGGCAGCTCGCGTGGCAGCCAGGCTGGCCGCAAAGATGAGCCGCACGTCCGAATTATGCTGCAACACTTGCAGAAGATCGGCATGGGATGCTCCTCCCGGGCCTACCATGTCATCCAGTTTGAGTGTAATGCGGATTGAGCCTGCGGCATGGACCGCATCCTGATAGCTCGCCGTCCGTTCCATCACCTGTGTGCTTGAGCGGCTGAGACCGACGATGACGATCTTGCCGCGGCCATGCAGTACCCGTTGCGTAAGAGCGGCAGCCAGAACGCCCACTTTTCTTTGATCCGTTACGACTGACCCTGTTCTCTCGTCCAGCGGGACGGCCAGGCTTTCCCCCGCGATCACAAGCGGGATTTTCTTTTCATGCGATTCAGTCAATGCGCGAATCAACACAGAACTATGTACTGGTGTAAGCACCACGCCGGCGACACCCAGGTTCAATTGGTGATCGAGGAGGTCCAACTGCCGCTCTGGATCACTTTCATGAGTGGGTGCGTTCCAATACCAGCGGAAGCCATGCTCGCCTGACGCGCGCACCACGCCGGCATGCAAGCTCTTCCAAAGTTCAAATGTGGTTAGGGGCGTGATCAACGCAACCGTCCAGCCGGCGTTACGGCGGCTGCAGGAGTTCAGCAAGAATAGCGCCGCCAGGAGGAGGATAGCTGCGGGCCACCTTTGTCTGTTCACAGTCAACCGCACAGAGGAACGCATGCTCGATGTAATTATAGGCGGTTCGAGCGGAGGTCGGCTGAGCTTTGCACCCGCTTTTAGCGGATAGGTCATTTGCACCATGTAAACCGTTGCAAGCGATGCGTAGGATTCTTGCGATTTCTAAATACATCGAGGTTCCGTCTCAAAGAACCAAGTTCTGTGTTGGATCCATCTTGGAGGCATCATGAACAGCATCACGTTCCTTCCGACGTTCTATCATTCCCGTGCGCTACAATCCGGTCGTCTCAGATCATTCGCTCTCTTTATAGCCGTAGCGCTTCTAACGGCAGCGGGAGCCGCTCAGACTGGAACGACGGCTACCATCTCCGGCTCTGTCAGCGATGAATCCGGCGCGGCGCTGCCGAATGCGACCGTCAGCATCCACAACGTAGAGACGGGGATCGATCGCACAACTCAAACCAGCAGCAGCGGAACCTACTCCGTCTCGCAACTGCCGCCCGGCCACTACACACTGACCGTGGTGCAGAGCGGGTTCAAGAGCTTCCAGCAAGAGAACGTTATTCTGGTCATCGGTCAGATTGCGCAGATCGATCCGCATCTCCAGATCGGCACCCAACAGGAACAAATCACCGTAACGGCCGGTGCACCCGTGATCCAGACCGAAGACGCATCGATCGGCTTGGTCATCGACTCCGCCACGATTACGGACACGCCATTGAATGGCCGGCTCGGCATCACAGGCCTGCTTGCGCTTGCTCCCGGGGTGCAGGGAGCGGGCAGCCAGGACCAGATCCCGGTGTTCGGCATTACTCCGTCCATCAACTCCGGCGCGCGCAACGCCTTTGGCTCAGTCGGATTTACCCTGGATGGCGGCATTAATATGAACATGGGCCTGCAGAGGCCGCTGGGTGAGGTGCCGCCGCTGGATGGTATCGCGGAATTCAAGGTGCTCACAACGGACGCACCCGCCGAGTTCAATCAGGCTGCCCAGATTGTGGTGGTCAGCAAAGGCGGAACCAACGCCTATCACGGCATGCTGGTAGAGTTCAATCGAATCGCCGCCACCGCCGCGAAGACTTACAGCTTCGGCTTGGTGCAACCGAAGCCTCAGTACATCCGCAACGAGTTCGGCGGAAACTTCTCCGGACCTATCCACATTCCCCACCTCTACAACGGCCAGGACCGATCCTTCTTTTTCTTCAACTATGAGGGGTTTCGCCTGCGGCAAGCTTCAAGTCTGAACAGCCAGCAGCCCACGGTTGCCGAGCGAGCAGGCGACTTCAGTGGAATTGCCAACCTTGTCTTAAAAGATCCCCTGACTGGCCTTCCGTTCGCAAATAATCAGATCCCCGTCCCCAGGCAGAACACAGTCGATCTGCAGCTGCAGAATGTGCTCTTTCCTTTGCCCACCATCGCTGGAACGGGTACAAACACCTTTGAAGTGGTTCCGTATACTCAGAGCGTCAATCGTTACTCCTTCCGTCTTGATCATAAGGCTAGCGATAAAGATCAGTTCCGGGCCACTTACATCGCCGGCCTGTACGGACCCAATCCGGCGACCGGCGCAACCAGCCGTTACGGCGGCATGGCCGGCATTGGGGAACGCAACATGAACACCGTCCTCGGTTGGACGCATATCTTCTCGCCCACTCTCGCCGCCGATCTAACCGCGGCCTACCTGCACCTTCCCGTTTATCGCACTCCGCAGAACGTCAACACTAACTTTTCGTCCATCATCCCGGGTCTCGGGCCGGAGGTCATCCAGGGTGCTCCGCAGCTCTCCATCAGCAACATCACGGGCGTAAGCGAAGCGGGCAGCAAGGTGTTGGGCCAGACCATCCAGCTCCTTGGCAACATTACCAAAACCGCCGGAAGGCACAATCTCAAGGCCGGCTTCTCTTATCTGCACGACAGCACGGCCAATCTCATCTCATCCGCGCCCCAGCGTGGTGCATACAACTTCAATGGCCAGTACTCAGGAAATGCGTATGCAGACTTCCTGCTTGGCTACCCGACAACGACCCAGCGGCCCAACCCCAACTCGCAAATTCTGCGCAACGTCTCCCACGAGGGTGGTTTATTCCTGGAAGACGACTGGCGCGCTACGCAGCACCTGACGCTGAATCTTGGCGTTCGCTACGACCTCCAGCACATCAATGACAGTCCCTACGGAAATAACGCCTTGTATGTACCGGATCTCAAAGAGATCGTCATCTTCGGCTCGCAATATCCTCCGGCTTCGTCGCCGCAGCCTGTGATCCCAGGCTTTTTGTCGTTGCCGATCGTCTTCGCTTCTTCGGTTGGCCTACCTTCCAGTCTCTTCGGCTACCTCGGTCAGCCGGATAAGAATGTGGCTCCCCGCTTCGGCTTCGCATATGAGGCGCATTCTGGAACCGTCGTGCGCGGCGGCTTTGGATTGTTCTATAACCTGCTTCCCGAGTATTACTTTCAGTCCAATGCCTTCGAGAATATACCCTTTTTCGGTGTGCAGACCTACTCTCAGCCAGCCGGGCCGCCGACTCTGACCATGTACGCGCCCTTTGGCGCCACCGGAGCCTTTGCCTCAAATCCGAACGTCAACGCGCAGCATAAGACCGTAGTGCCCTACGCAGAACAGTACAACCTCGCCGTGGAGCAGCAGATCGGAAGATCCATCTCGTTGCGGGTTGGCTACGTGGGCCAGCACAATCTAAGAGAGAATAACTCCAATGGCCCGGGTAACACCGCGCCTGACATCAATCAGCCGGCACCTTCGGCCGGCCCGGTGCAACCGAAGCGTCCCGTCCAGCCCTTTGCATCGATCTTTCTACAGGACGATCCAATCTTTCACTCTGACAGCAACGCGCTGCAGGTTGGTCTGCATAAGAGGTTTGAATCGGGCTTTCAGGTTAACCTGGAGTACGAATGGATTCGGGTGCTCGGAACCGAAAACTTCGTGAATCCGCTCACCACGAACGACTCTTATGGAAACATCGGCGGCATCGCGCCGCAGTCTCTCAACGTAAGTTACTCCTATGTTCTACCGTTCGGCCAGAATCACCGCTTTCTTTCCAGCGCAGGCTATATCACCAACAAGCTTGTCAGCGGTTGGGAGATCTCCGGCTATACGCAATACCAGGAAGGTCAACCTTTCTCCGTGAACTACAGCACCAGTTTGCTAGGGGCTTTCAATAGCCGGGCAAACCGTAATCCCGGCGTTCCGCTCTATCCCGCGCACCGGACGCTCGTCAACTTCTTCAACACCGCGGCGTTCAGCGCACCCTCGCCCTACTCTTTCGGCAACTCGGCCTACAACATGCTTTTCGGACCTCGTTATCAGGACTGGGATATGAGCTTGGCAAAAAACACCGCATTTTCGGATCGGATCACGCTCCGTCTGCAGGCCGACTCGTTCAATATCTTCAATCATCCGAACTTTGCGACTCCTAATGCAACTCAGAGCAACCCTAGCAATTTCGGACAGATCACCAGTACAACGGGCGAGGCGCGAACGGTCGCCTTTGGTGCTAAGTTGCTCTTCTAGACGACGCAGATGCTGGCTTCTAAGCTAAGCTCGCTCCTGGATAGCAGAAAGCTTCGATGAGAAGGGACGAGGTTCAACTGGTTCTGTCAAAAGGTGCGCGGAATACTCGCGTGGAAGAGTGCACATGCAGCGACATTCAGGCCGTGTTTTCTCCATCATTTCCTGTCTCGCGGCCATCTCGGCCTCAGGCTGGGTCTACGGTCAGTCCCAGGCCGTTGTCCAGGAAAAACCAGCAATGTACTTTTCCGACACGTCGCGCCTTGGCAGGCCGTTTGCCAAAGATCCGTCCGTAATCGAATTCCGAGGGCAGTACCTCATGTACTACACCCTCCCTCCGCCCGCCCGGAAGGCAGCCTTGAAGAGTCCCGAGGGCGTCGGCTGGAGCATCGGCATCGCCGCCAGCAAAGATCTCACGCACTGGTCCAAGGTGGCGGAGATGTCGGCCACGCAGGCTGTCGAGCAAGATGGTGTCGTGGCGCCAGGCGCACGTGTCATCGGCGGTAAGGTGCACCTCTTCTATCAAAGCTATGGGCATGGCGCGAAGGACGCAATCTGCCACGCCTACTCAGCCGATGGCATTCATTTTATTCACGATCCATCAAATCCCGTTTACCGTCCTACGCAGATGGCGTGGAGTGTAGGGCGCGCCATTGATGCCGAGGTCCTCATACACCCTGAAGACGGCAAAGCTTATCTTTACTTTGCGACTCGCGACTTAACGATGACCCGGCAGTTGATCGGCATGGCCGAAGCTAAGCTTGACTCTGGGTTCGGAGCCGGCGCCTGGAAGGACGTCAGCACCAAAGAACCCATCCTTGCCCCGCAACTTCCGTGGGAGCAGCTATGCATCGAGGCTCCGAGCGTTGTCCGGCACGGAAACACTTATTTCATGTTCTACGCAGGCGCTTATAACAACCAGCCGCAGCAGATAGGCGTCGCGAGCAGTGTAGACGCAATTCATTGGACCCGGCTCGCCGACTCTCCTTTCCTGCCAAATGGAGCTGCCGGAACCTGGAACTCCTCGGAATCCGGACATCCCGGCGTCCTGCAGACGGATGGTAAGACCTATCTGTTCTTCCAGGGAAACAGTGACCACGGGCACACCTACTTTCTCAGTATGGTCCCGATATCTTGGAAGGACAATCGACCCATCGTTGCAGAGCATTAATGGAGGGTTAGCTGTAAATGTCGCCTGATCGATGCTCCACACCCAGGCTGTCGCTTCAGTCATCCCGCGATGATCCCGTCCACCTATGGCATTATAGGAGCCAACATGGATAAAGCTAGCAACTTCGCGTTGATAAAGAACGATGAACCAAGCTGCAGAGAAGGCATTCGTTGCTCTGGATGGCGCGAGCCATAACGAGGAACATTCTCACTCTCACAAAATTTTGTCGGTGTAAGTGGAATCATTCGACCCGCCTGACGGTTAAGCGAAATTGTGCGACCTCACTTAGCGAAGGAACCGCAATAATTAAGGCTCTTCAAGGGCTCCGTTCAGTCTGGGTTGAATGATGAGCATAAATAACCGTGGTGAAATCGACAGAAGTGTTGGACGAGGCACACTGAAACTCAGGTTCAAAGCCGATTGATATTGCGAGGAGCGCATGGAGACGTCCACATCGGTTCGTCGTTCGTTAGGTTCTGAGCCGATCGGGCTTCACAAAGGCGTTCGTCGTCACAGAGGAACCCGTGTACGGCAGGCAATTAGGAGGGACAATGCTCTGGCAAAATTGATTGATTGGTGCAAATGGAGTTATTGGAAGGCGGCTCCTGAACGTCAGGGAGCAGCCCAATCACTGGATCTTGAAGTAGACACCGTCCACAGGAAGTTCCGGCTACGGAATGTCCCTGCGTCAAGGTCGGTCGTACGTTGCGGTTCGATATGCCAGCACCAGAGCGTTCCATCGATCAACGCACAATCGAAACCATTGACTGAGGATCGAGAAAAAAGAAGTTTATGAAGTTCGCTGGCGCGAAGGAGGGTTGCCATAAGAGCGCACGTCGGGCTAAAACACCAACTCTGTGGTTGCGCTGAGTATTTAGAATGTGGTGGCCAGAGACGGGAT
>CAXTRZ010000074.1:0-10453 GCA_964246715.1 uncultured Acidobacteriaceae bacterium
CCTCTGCGACGACCCCGCCGCCTTCCAGGCATTCACCCAAGGCCGCAAACACCTCACCGACTTCCCCCTCGACGCCGTCCCCATCCGAGAAGGCCTCATGTGGGGCTACTACCCCGGCAACAACTCCGCCGGTCTTGTCGGATACCTCCAACTCTGGTGCCCGCAATACTCCGTTGGCGCCCAGCAGTTCCACGCAACCGGCAGCGCGGAGGCATACGATCTCGCCTTCGGCCTCTCCTTTCCGCAGGAGCACCGCGCCTTCCTCGATTCCCTTGAAGTCCTCCACCTCGGCCCCACCGGCATCAACTGGCACGGCCGCCGCACCCCCCGCTGGAACCTCCCGTAACTCACCCAAAGGTCGTACCTCAATCCCTCCCTTGCGTCACGCATTTCCGTTCCAACACGGGTACGCTTTGGTAACGGCGAACAGAGGCAAGGGTAATGCTCCTGCCCGGTGCCGGTTCGCAAAGGGGTTCAATTATGAAGAAATTCTACTTTGGTGATGTCGTCTCCGGTTGGTCGCCCGTCTCAGAAACCTCTCCCGAGTCCACCCTCTATGAAGTCTTCGCCTCGCATGCCTCCCGCGATTCCATCTCGGCCAGCACCCACTTCGCGCTCGCTGAGGAGCTGCGCTCCAATCTGCCTGAAGCAACCGCGGCCTAGCAGTCTGTGAACGCGCCCGAGGGCCACGAGCTCATGTCTCCTTCGTCTCAGACACTTGCCGGCTCACACACCGTGCAGCCCGGCGAGCCCTGGTACCACAAGGTCTCCATCCCCGCGCGCCCGCCCATCACCATACCCGCGGCTCTCACGGAAGACCAGCTTGAGCTCATCCTCGACGGCACCATCCCCTTCTCCTTTCACTTTCAACCCATCGTAGACCTCCAGCGAGGCTCCGCCGTCGGCTTTGAAGCCCTCGCCCGGTTTTCCATAGCCGGCAATCGTATCGCGCCCAATCTCGTCTTTGAAGCCGCCGGCACCTACGGCCGCCGCCTGGAGCTTGAAGAGAAGGTCCTCTCGAAGGCCATCGCCGCCAACCGCCTGCTTCCACCCAAAACCTTTCTCTCCGTCAATGTCGGCCCCAGTTACCTGCTCTCGGACCGCTTCGACCGCACCCTCGCCGAGGCCGCCTCCCTGCGCGGCGTCGTCTTTGAGATCACGGAAGAAGAGGTCATCACCGACTACACCGTCCTCCACCAAAAACTTGCCCTCATCCGCCAACGCGGCGGCTTTGCGGCCGTGGACGACGCCGGCTCCGGCTACTCCAGCCTCAAGCACATCATGGAGATCCGGCCCAACTTCATCAAGCTCGATCGCTCCTTCATCAACGGCTGCAACACAGAGCCTGCCAAAGCCGTGCTCATCGACATGATCGGCAAAGCCGCCAACCGGCTTGACGCTTGGATCATCGCAGAAGGCATTGAAAACTCAGACGAGCTCGACGAGCTCATCCGCCTCACCGTGCCCCTTGGCCAGGGCTTTTACCTCGCCCGCCCTGAGCCCGCGATGCGCCTGCTCGCCGCGGACCAGATCGCCTCCATCCGCTCCCGCGTTGAAGTCCAAATCCCCACCGCCGGCATCCAACGCGCCGTCGAGAACTGCCTCATCTGCCACGACCGCGGCGAGGCCCATCTCCGCCTCCGTAGCCAACCCCCAGGCAGCGTCGCCGCCGTCTGCGACTCAGCCCGCCTGCCCCTCGAGATGATCGAGCATCATCCGCTGCTCGGCCTGCGCTCCCTCCCCCAGGTCATGCGGGTGCAGGTGTCCAGCGAAGGCGTTGAAATCCTGCACCGCGCCCTCACCCGCCACAGCCATCTCCGCTTTGATCCCCTCGTCGTCGTCAACGAGCGCGGCGAACTCGTCGGCGTCGTTCACCTCGACCGCCTCGCCCGCGAGGTCATCGGCACCTAAACCTACGCCCTCAAAACACCTGACGATCGGACGTAACCGGCACCTTCCAAATCTCGCCGCAGTACTCCTTGATCGACCGGTCCGACGAGAAGATCCCCGATCGCGCCGTATTCAGCACAGACATTCTGTTCCATGTCTGCGCATCCTGATACGCCGTTCCCGCCGCAGCCTGCGTCTTGATGTACGACTGAAAATCCGCCAGCACCATGTACCGGTCTGTATTCAGCAACTCATCCAGCAGCGGCCGGAACAGGTCCTTCTCGCCCTTGCCAAACGTGCCGTTGCCCAGCCCATCCAGCACCTCGCGCAGCAGCGGGTCCGTCTCATAGTAGTCCCGCGGACGATATCCCTTAGCCCGCATCGCTGTAATCTCCGGCGCCGTCAGCCCGAACAAGAAAAAGTTCTCCTCCCCCACCGCATCGCGGATCTCAATATTCGCTCCGTCCAGCGTCCCAATGGCCGCCGCGCCGTTCATCATAAACTTCATGCAGCCCGTGCCGGAGGCCTCCTTACCCGCTGTTGAAATCTGCTCGGACAAATCCGCCGCCGGATAGATCCTCTGCCCCACGGAGACGCTGTAGTCCGGCACAAACACCACATGCAGCGTCTTGCGAATCTCCGCATCGTTGTTCACCAACTCCGCCACCGTGCATACCAGCTTGATCATCAGCTTCGCCATCTTGTATCCCGGCGCAGCCTTGCCCCCAAACAGAAACGTCCGCGGCGTCACATCCTTCAGCGTGCCATTCTTGATCTGGATATACAGCGCCAGAATGTGCAGCGCGTTCAGGTGCTGCCGCTTGTACTCGTGAATGCGCTTCACCTGCGCATCGAACATGCTCGCCGGCTCAATCGCGATCTCCATCGTCTTCTGGATGAACTCGGCCAGCCGCCCCTTCGCCTGCTCCTTGCGCTTCCTCCACTGCTCCAGAAACCCCGCATCGCCAACAAACTTCTCCAGCCCCTTCAGCTCCATCAAGTCTGTGTGCCAGCCCTGCCCCAGGGTCTCATCCAGCAGCGCAGCCAGAGGAGGATTGCTTAACATGAGCCAGCGCCGGGGCGTCACCCCATTCGTCTTATTGCTGAACCGCTCCGGAAACACCTCGTAAAAATCTTTCAGCGTATCCGTTTCCAGCAGCTCCGTATGCAGCTTCGCCACCCCATTGACCGCCTTGCTTCCCACCACCGCCAGGTGCGCCATCCGCACCGTCTTCTCGCCCTCTTCGCCGATGATCGACATCCTTGCCAGCCGCGTCTTATCATCGCCAAACTTCTCACCGATTACGGCCAGGAACTTCGCATTGATCTCGTAGATGATCTCCAGGTGTCGCGGCAGCAGCGACCCAAAGATGTGCAGCGGCCACCGTTCCAGCGCCTCCGGTAGCAGCGTATGGTTGGTGTAACCGAACGTACTGCTTGTAATCCTCCACGCCTCATCCCACGCCAACCCGTGGCAGTCAATCAGCAGCCGCATCAGCTCCGCAATCCCGATCGAAGGATGCGTATCGTTCAACTGCACCGTCCACTTCTGATCGAAGTCCTTCACTGAAGCCCGTTGAAATAGGTGCAACCGGATCATGTCCTGCAGCGAGCATGACGTAAAGAAGTATTGCTGCATCAGCCGCAGCCGCTTGCCGTCGTCCGTCTCATCGTTCGGATATAGCACCTTGGAGATCGTCTCTGACTCGATCTTGCTCTTCACCGCGCCCATGTAGTCGCCCGTGTTGAACGCCGCAAAATCGAACGAATCCACCGCCTCCGCCTTCCAGAGCCGCAGCCGGTTCACCACGCTGTTCCTGAAGCCCGGAATCGGCGTGTCATACGCCACGCCCATCACCGTATGGTCCGGAACCCACCGGTGCCGCAGCCGCTTCGCCTCATCCCGATATACCTCCGCCCGTCCACCGAATCCCACCTGGCAGGACGCATCCGACACCGGAATCTCCCACGGATTGCCGAACTGCAGCCACTTATCCGAGTGCTCCACCTGCCACCCATCCTTTAGCTCCTGCCGGAAGATCCCAAACTCATACCGCAACCCATATCCAATCGCCGGAACTCCCAGCGTAGACATCGAATCCATATAACAAGCCGCCAGCCGGCCCAATCCACCATTGCCCAGCCCCGGCTCCGGCTCCAGCTCCGCCAGCGCTTGCAGATCGATTCCCAGCGACTCCAGAGCCTCTCTGCACTTCTGCGTCGCATCCAGGTTCAGCAGATCGTTCATCGTATGCGGCCCCAGCAGAAACTCCGCAGACAGATACGACACCACCCTCACATCCCGCTCGCGGTAGGACTGGATCGTTCGAATCCAGTCGTCCATCACCAGGTCGCGCACCACATGCGCCAGCGCGTGATACCGCTCCGTATCCGTGGACACATCCAGCAGGCGCCCCACCGTATGCGTCAAGTGGCCAAGAAACGAATCGCGCAGCGCCTCAACCGTCATCTCCGATGTTCCGCGTTTTGCAATGGACTGCTGTGTTTCGATCACTCAGCACCTGCTCCTTACGTTTGTTCATGCAACATTAGGGTTTGTTTCATGGTTAGATGCAGCTAGCCGCAATCGAAGCACCCGCAAACGCATAGGGAAGCGCTCTCGCCCGTCGCTCACGCAACAAACCCACCAAACAAGTGCTTCGCCACACACCCACAGAACTCTGCGGTTCATTCTGGAGCAGAATACCCGCCTCGCGGTTTTCCCCATGTCTTCGCGTAAGCAGCGCGCCTCGCGGCTGCACTTGCGTGCCCAGGCGTCGCTCTCTCCGGAGCTTTCCTCGCCCTCGTCTCTCAACCGGCGAAGCCACCGCCACGACGGACGATCCCGTCCGCTCCGGCCTGTCCCACGCCACCCCGCCTCTCAAAGACGCCGCGGCCGCCATCTGCCCCATCAACACTCTCGCCGTGCAACTGCACCCACAAACGGCGGTACTCTTCCAAGTCGACTACTTCGTCCCAATTCGGCTCCTTCACCTCGCCTTTGTCACCAAAGGACGCCTCGCTATCCCTTTCGAGTGATTCCGGCTTCCCCGGACCCTCGTCTACAGTCGTAGATACAGGCAGCTCGATTGCCGGAGCAGGACTCTCTCTTGCTTCATCTTTCTCCTGGTCTCCAGGCCCGAGGTCGTGATGCGAACACAGTTGGCTGAGCCGTTGGACATATTGAGCGTGGAGTGCGTCGCGGGCTGCGGCATGATCGTCCACTTCTCTGACGGAACCACCGCCTACTATCCATCGGAAGAGCTGGCTCTGCTGCGGCCCTATCGAGCCCAGCCCAATCAACTCGCACATTGATCGCCACATCTTCATCGTCCGGCCTGCGCGCTCCGCAGCCCTCCCGCGCCTTTTGCGGACTCATCCTCAGGTTCCCGCCCGCAAAAGGGACGTACCCCTGTTCCCATCGTCGCGCAGAGCAGGCTGGGTATGCGGTCTCTCACTTTGGTTGTATCGACCTGAAACATCTCCGCCGATAGAGTAAGTACATCTTCAGTCCCGCAACACCGGTGTGACGATGATCAAGAACGAAGAAGACCGGCTCAACACCCTCCACGCTCTGGAGCTGCTGGATACTCTTCCTGAAGAGGAATACACCCAGCTCGTCGAGCTCGCCTCCGAGATCTGCGGTACCCCCATCTCGCTCGTCTCCCTCGTGGACGAGCATCGCCAGTGGTTCAAAGCCTCTATAGGACTCTCCGCCAAGGAGACCCACCGCAATCTATCCTTCTGCGCCCACGCCATCCTGCAGCCCTCCCTCTTTGAGGTCCAGAACGCCACCCAGGACACCCGCTTTCAGAACAACGCCCTCGTCACCGGCGAGCTCGGCATCCGTTTTTACGGCGGCATGCGCCTCCAGGCCCCGGACGGCCATGCCATCGGCACTCTCTGCGTCATCGACACCGTCCCTCGCATCCTCACGGAAAGCCAGCGCCGCGCCCTCAAAATCCTCAGCAGCCAGGTCGAAGCTCGCATCGCCCTGCGCGCCAAGAAAAAAGCGCTTGAGTCCGCCCTCGCGGAAAACCAACGCCTCATCGCCTCCATCCAGAAGACCAATGATCTCTTCCTCGCCTTCATGAATCATGGCCCCTTCATGGGTTACATGAAGGACGCCGCCGGCCGCTTCGTCTTCTATAATCAGCAGGTCGCCAGCCAGTTCAACGTCCAGCAGGACGCCTGGATCGGCAAATCCGACGCCGACCTTTTCCCCCCGGAAGTTGCCGCCGCCTTCCGCGAACATGACCTCAAGGTCCTCGCCGGCGACTCCCCCATCGAGTTCGACGAGATCACCCCAAACCAGGACGGCGAGGTCACCCGCTGGCGCTCCTTCAAGTTTCCCTGCCGCCAGGAAGGCGGCGAGGTCTTCCTCGCCGGCATCTCCGTCGATGTCACCGCCGAGTTCGCTCGTAAAGCCGAGCTTGAGCGCTCTCTCCAGGAAAAAAACGCGCTCTCCAAAGGCCTCGAAGATCACCGCACCCTCTTCCAAACCTTTCTGGACTCCACCCCAAACATCATCTATCTCAAATCCCAGGATGGACATTACGTCTTCTATAACAGCCTCTTTGCCAAACTCCACAACATCTCGCAGTCGGCGTGGCTGGGCAGGCTCTCGTACGACGTCCTTCCCCCCGAGTTCTCGGACCGTGTCCGCGCTCAGGATGCCGCCCTGCTCGTCAGCGGCCGGCGCATCGAGATCCAATATGAGATTCCCGACGCCGCTGGGTACATCCGTATCTTCAAGTCCGTTAAGTTCAT
Organism: uncultured Acidobacteriaceae bacterium; assembly: GCA_964246715.1. Taxonomy (GTDB): domain Bacteria; phylum Acidobacteriota; class Terriglobia; order Terriglobales; family Acidobacteriaceae; genus Edaphobacter. The sequence goes on from CAXTRZ010000074.1 coordinate 6,661, forward strand.
CTGCTCTGACGCCAACGGTAAGACCATGATCGGCGGCGTGGACGTCGAGGTCACTGCCGAGGTCGAGCGCGAGCGCCAGCTCAAGGATGCCAACCGCCTCCTGGACGAACTCGCCACCACCGACTCTCTCACCGGCATCGCCAACCGGCGCGCCTTTGAAGCCGACCTCGCCATCGAATTCGCCAACGCCCTCCGCCGCAAGCGCTCCCTTGCCATGCTCCTCATGGACATCGACAACTTCAAGCGCCGCAATGACGAGCTCGGCCATGCCGCCGGCGACCGCGCCCTCAAGATCATCGGCCGCGTCCTCACCCAGTCCGGCCGCGCCGGAGACCTCCCCGCCCGCATCGGCGGCGAAGAGTTCGCCGTCCTGCTGCCGGATACCAATCTCGCCGGAGCCAAGGTCGTCGCCGCCCGCATTCAGAGCCTCCTTGCCCAGGAGCACGCCGGCATGCTTCCCCTCACCCTCAGCATCGGCGTCGCCTGCCTTGACGAAACCATCCATACCCCGGAGCGCCTCATCGCCTGCGCCGACGACGCCATGTACCAGGCCAAGCGCAATGGCAAAAACTGCATCATCGTTCATCAGGAGTGTGTCGCCCTGCTCATGAACGCCGCACGTCCCCACGACGACCCCTCCTGCCCATCCGGCCTCTCCGCATCGTCCGCGGAAACCGTTCTCTCTCACACCTGCAGTCCGCCATCATAGATGGCCAATCACTCCCAAGGCAGTCTGCGGCAAAACCTCAGGTACCGCTCGAAACCATCTGTCGGAGGAGCCTCCTAACCATTCTTCTGTTGTCTCCGCTCAAGGACTGTTACGATTCATCCACGATGAAAGTCCTTGTGATTGATATAGGCGGCACCAACGTCAAAGTAGCCTCCACCGATGTCCCGGTCCCCATCAAGATCCCCTCCGGGCCAACCCTCACCCCGGCAGACATGTGCAAGCAGGTCCTCGCCGCCACCCAGGGCTGGGACTACGACGTCATCTCCCTCGGCTATCCCGGACCCGTCGTCCACGACCATCCCGTCGTCGAGCCTCATAACCTCGCTCCCGGCTGGATCGACTTTCCCTACCGCAAGGTACTCGGTAAGCCCCTCCGCTTCATCAACGACGCCGCCATGCAGGCACTCGGCGGCTATAAGGGCGGCCGTATGCTCTTCCTCGGCGTCGGCACCGGCCTCGGTTCGGCCATGATCATCGACAACCTCGTCATCCCCCTCGAGCTCGCCCACCTGCCCTACAAAAACGACCAGACCTACGAGGACTACGTCGGCCTCCGCGGCTTGGAAGCCCACGGCAAGAAAAAGTGGCGCAAATACGTCATGGACGTCGTGGAGCGTCTCCGCGCCGCCATGGTCTGCGAAACCGTCCTCCTCGGCGGCGGCAACGCCAAGCTCCTCAAGGAGCTTCCTGCCCACATCACCATCGGCGCCAACAGCAACGCCATCCTCGGCGGCATCCGCCTCTGGGCCGAACTTCAAGAAGAACAAAAGACCAAAACGAAAGCCAAAAAGGTGAAGCGCCCCGTCCTCGCCGCCTAACTATCGCCATTCTGGCAAAGCCAGAATGGCGGTCTTGCACTCTAAACCACCGCAAGGCCCGGGTTAACGATGTAGCTCTTGCGACGCCATACCAGCTTCATCTATTGAATAGACCCGTCTTGTTTAAGACCGGCTTCACCCTGCCACATACCTCAGCCCACCAACAACCTGATCCAAGCGCCCTTCACAGTCTCATTGCGGGTTGACGACCCGCTCGCCTTAAGCCACCTTCCAGACCTCAGCCTCAACCGGGCGCCGGTCGAACGCCGGATACCGGTCCTTTAGCCGCAAAAACCATGATTCAAAGTAACGGCTGCTCACCCACGCCACACCGGTGCTGAGCCCGATCACACCAAAAAGATACGTCAGATCGACAAGCCACACCGTATGCGCGCCCAAGCGATGTATCAGATGCTGCAGCAGGTCCAGTACCGCTAAGTGGAAGATATATACGCCATAGCTGATCCGCCCCAGTTCCCGTAGCGCCGGATGCAGCAACGCCCTCTGCAGCCCATTCTGCTGCACGCTCTTGCACACCACCGCCGTAAAAAAGACCGCCAGCAGTGAAAGCCCCGGCATCAGGATGAGCGCGGAGCTATGAGCCAGTCCTTGCCGGTTCCCGATCGTGACGAAGTCGAAGAAGTGTCCCGTCCAAACCCCCATCGCCACCAGCCCGCCCAGCGTCAGCACCATCACCCGGTTCGCATACCGCTGAACCAGCCGCCATGCCTCTGCCTCGCGATGCCAGATCGCCGCCAGAGAGCCCGCCAGCAGCCCATCCATCCTGCAGGGAGTCAACACATAGGCGGACTGAAACAACGGCGAGTGAGGAACGATCCACAGCCACAAACCCAGGGCCACGATCATCCCCGCAACGCACACCTGCTTCAGCCGTCGCGTACTCAGCCACGCCACCACAAAGGGCCAAATCAGCTAAAACTGTTCCTCCACCGCCAGGGACCAGAACGACCCCACCAACCGGAATCCATGGTGATGCTGCACCATGCGGAAGTTCGAGAAATAAAGCAGCAAACTTCCCCAATCCCGCCTTCCGTACCAGTGAGGTTCAATCGCCATCAACACAAACAGAAAACAGTAATAAAGCGGATAAATGCGAAGCGCCCGGCGCGCAAAAAAACTCTTGAAATAATGCGGCGCCCCTTTGGTGCCCAGCAAAATACCCGTAATCAGAAACCCAGATAGCACAAAGAACAGGTCGACCCCGCACCAACCCATTCCCAGGACGATCGGCAGCGGTCCCACCTGCTGCGCAAGGTGCGGAAACCCTTGATACATGTACCCATCCGCGTGACACAGCAAAACCATCAGAATCGCTACCCCTCGCAATCCGTCAAGGCCCGGCATATGGCCGGGTGGCTTCAAGAGTGGTACCGGTGTCCGAGCTTGCGGTCGTGATGAAAGGGTGCCCGCCATGCTCCGTCATTATAAGGGTCCCGCTGCGGAACTAATACGGAGCAGAACAGATAACATCACGATGGTGGCAGAACTCCCATTTTGGAGCGCCCTGAAAGATAATTCTCCCTTTGCTCACTCTCAAATCAACTCACGTTCACCATCGCGGTGCCGCATTCATCCCCGCGAACAGGAACGCAGCCGTCCCGTAGGGAGCCGTCTCGTAAATCGTGTCCTCAGAGCCGCTCATGGAATCGTTGCTCCTCAGCTTCGTACCCGCCAGAAACGGCAAGCTCTTTCCGCCCTGCGCCATCAGCGCCGCGTTCAGGCTGTTCTTGTTCGTCAGTCCCGAACTCAGCCGGAACGAGTTGCGGAACGAGGAAAGGTCCACGCTCGCCGGCGCATGCTGCAGCCTCAGCATGCTCCAAATCTGCGGTCCATCCATCGTCATCGACGGGCTGCCTTGGAACGAAGCTCCCGCCAGTAGGTTCAACCGCCAGGCCATCGTCGCCACATCGAACCCGGCGCCGGCCGTACTTCCCTCTGTCGTCACAGCATACGTCTGCAATGGCTTCAGCCCAGTCATAAACACCGTCGCCGGCAGCGTCACGCCGGAGAACGCCTTAGTCCCTTGCCCCACAAAGTCCGGAACCGCCGGCGTCGCAACGAAATCCAGCGCAAACGCCCCCGGCCGTCCAAAGCTGGATGATCTTGAACTCGCACCGTCCGCATACAGCCGGTAAGCCGAGTGCATCGAAGGCTCCGCGAACAGCCCGCCCTGCGCCATCGCGGCCCCCTCCAGCATCCCCGCCGCCGCCATCATCATAAGAAC
>CAXTRZ010000075.1:0-9957 GCA_964246715.1 uncultured Acidobacteriaceae bacterium
GTCGCCGCCGCCGCCGCCTACCCTGTCCGCTTTACCGAAGCCCCCGTCTATCAGCGCCAGTTCGTCCTCGACCCCCGCGCCGCCGAAGGCGAAGACCCCTCCGCCTCCCTCATCGAAAACGCCGTCGCCGAAGCCACCGAGCTCCTCCACGAGGACACAGCCTACGAGTTCGAGATGAAGTGGCCCCTCTGGCTTCCCGAAATCCCCGCCGCCGGAGACCAGATAGAGGGCGCCGAACTCGATATCCTCTGGAAGCCCGTCCCCACCACCGTCCACATCCTCGGCTTCGGCCCCGACTTTGACGACGCCACCTTCGAGCAAAACGGCCATATCCGCGTCGACTTTGGCCTCGACACCCCTTGGGTCCTGGAAGAACCCGATGCCGAAGACGCCACCATCCCCGTCTTCGCCGATGAAGAATCCCGCGCAGAAGCCGCCAAGCACATCAAGCAAAACATCGAGATGCTTCTCGCCTTTACCCTCTCCGTCGAAAAGCACTGCAACATTTCCAGCCGCCTCCTCTGGACCGAATCCGGCGAACCCCTCGCCGAAAAACTCATCGCCCGCCTCCAACGCCTCACCTAATCAAAAGTCCCCGCTGAGATCGGGTTGATCGGTGCAGATCGGTGTCAGGCCTTCTCTTCCTGTCCAAGAAACAGATCCCCAGAACTTGACAGGACCTACCCTCTAGAACGTCCGGAGATGGACATCCAACTCCATCCATCCACCACGGAGAAAAAACATGGTGGAGAATGCGAATCCCCAATAAAGACGCACCCTCCACCACAGCTTCACATTGCATCCTGGCCAGGTTAGCCGTGCATACATCCACGCTTTCACCAGCAGAAAACGCGGTTAAATCGTGGATGGACTCGGAATGGACTAGCTCAAAGCCGGATAATCCGTGTAGCCCTCAGCCCCATGCGTGTAGAACGTCTCAACCATGGGCTCATTCAGCTCCGCGCCCGTCGCAAACCGCTTCGGCAGGTCCGGATTCGCGATGAACAGCTTCCCAAACGCCACCGCATCCGCCTCCCCGGCCTCAATCACCTGCTCCGCCTGCGCCTGCGTGTACTTCTCGTTGGCAATGTAAACCCCTCCAAATGCGCGCTTTAGCTCCGGCCCCATGCGATCGTCGCCAAAGTACTCCCGCGCGCACAGGAACGCTAGCCTCCGCTTGCCCAACTCCCCCGCGAGGTACACGAACGCCTCATGCGGACTCTCGTCGCTCATGCTCATCACATCCCCGCGCGGAGCCAGATGCATCCCCACTCGATCCGCCCCAAACACCGAACTCGCCGCCTCCGCAACCTCCAGATGCAGCCTGGCCCGGTTCTCCAGCGACCCTCCATACTCATCCTGACGCTCATTCGAGCCCGAATGCAGAAACTGGTCTAGCAGATATCCATTCGCGCCATGAATCTCCACCCCATCAAACCCCGCAGTTTCAGCGTTTTGCGCGCCCTTGCGGAACTCCTCGACCACTTCCTTGATCTCGGGCACAGTCAGCGCCCGCGGCATCTCAAACTTCTTCTTCGGCCGCACCAGCGTCACCGTCCCCTCCGGAGCGATCGCACTCGGCGCCACCGGCTGCTTTCCGCCAAGGAACAGCGGATCGCTCACCCTGCCCACATGCCAGATCTGGGCGAAGATTCGCCCACCCGCCTCATGCACAGCCTTGGTGACCGGCTTCCAGAGTTCCGTCTGCTCTGCCGACCAGATGCCCGGAACCTGCGCATACCCCACGCCCATCGGCGAAACCGGCGTACCCTCGGTGATAATGAGCCCCGCGCTCGCACGCTGCAGGTAGTACTCCACCATAATAGGGGTGGGCAGATGATCCACCGTACCTCGTAATCGAGTCAACGGTGCCATTAGCACCCGATTCGGCAGCGTTAAAGCTCCTACTCGCAACGGTTCGAGCAGCTTGCTCAAGACATCCTCCAGGAAACTCCTTCGTAGGATGTCCTGAGGACGACAACGGCTCAGCCCGCCACTACGATCTCCGAGAACTCCGCGATCCCGCCAAAATCCTCCAGCACCTTACGCAGAAGCGCCAGCCGATTCGCCCTAATCGCCTCATCCGGGTCCATCACCATTACCGCCTCGAAGAACGCATCCACCTGGGGCCGCATCGTAGCAATGAGTTGCAACGCTCTGTTGTACTCCCCGCGCTCGCGATGATGGATCACCTCCGGCTTCACATCTGCTGCCTTTTCAGCCAGTGCCAGTTCCGCACCATCCCGAAGCAGCGATATATCTAGCGCCTGCCCACTAGAGACCCCCTTCTCCGAGGCTTGCGTCAAGATATTCTTCATTCGCTTGAACGCCGCTGAGACCGCTACGAAGTCCTCAGACCCGCGTACCTCGGTCACCGCCTCAGCACGAGCCACCGCATCCTTCACCTGATCGGCGCCCACCGCAAGGACTGCCTTCACGACATCGTAGGCCTGCCCCCTGGCCTCCCGTAGGTAGAACTCCAGCCGCTCCGCGAAGAAGATCTCCACCCGCCGAACCAACTCCTCGTTCGCTCCTACAGCCGCGCGCGCAATCTCACCTAGCCTAAGCGACACAGAACCCTCGGCCAAGATCTTTACAATACCGTTTGCAGCCCGACGCAACGCAAACGGATCCTTTGACCCCGTGGGCTCCAACCCAAGCCCGAACATCCCGGCAACTGTGTCTGTTTTATCCGCAATCGCCAGGAGAGCACCTTCCGTCGTCAGCGGGATGTCATCTTCCATTGAGACCGGCTTGTATTGCTCGTAGATGGCAGTGCACGTCGTCTCAGCAAAACCCTGCGCCCGCGCGTACAGCCCACCGATGATTCCCTGCAGTTCCGTAAACTCCTTGACTAGCTCCGTCGTTAGGTCCGTCTTCGCCAAGCCCGCAGCCATATCCAATGCCATCAGGTCGACCGTGCCCTGACGCGCCTTCACCAGCGCTCCCAACTCCGCCGCCAGCCGCTTCACCCGCAGCGACTTCGCAGCATAACTTCCCAGATCCTTCTGGAAGGTCACATTCTCCAGCAGCGCCACCCGGTCCGCCAGGGACACACGCTGATCGAACTCCCAGAAAAAGCGTGCATCGTTAAAGCGTGCTCGTAAAACCCTCTCATTCCCATGCCGGATGACGGCCTCGCCGGCAGCATCCGCCACTGTGTTGAGCACGGCAAGGAAGTGCGGAGCCAGCTTGCCGGACTGATCCTCAATCGCAAAGTAGTTCTGATGGTCGCGCATGACCGTCACCAGTACCTCTTCCGGCAGCGCGAGATACTCGCTCTCAAATCCCCCAAGGATTACGGAGGACCACTCCGTCATGTGCGTCATTTTGTCGACAAGCGCATGATCCTCCCGCCAGCGCGTCCCTTCAGCCATCCGGCACACGCGGTCCAGCGCCTTCCGGATGCTATGCCGCCGAGCCTCTACGTCCGCCGTCACGAAGACCTTCGTCAACGCACCGGCGTATGTCGCCGGTGTTACCTCTATCGAGGCATCGCCAAACAGCACGCGATGCCCATAGGTCACGCGCCCAGCCTCATACCCTCCAAACGAAACCGGCACCACTGCATCATCAAGCAGCGCCACCAACCACCGGACTGGCCGCACGAAGCGCTCTGGCCGACCGGCACGCCAGTACATGTTCTTGGCCCAATAGATGCCGGCAATCTCCTTCGGTAACTCCTTTGCGATCACCTCGGCTGCAGCCCTGCCCGCCTTTATAGAAGTTGCAGCCACATACTCGCCTTTGGCATTGCTGACCAAGCGCAGCGCACTTACATCCACACCAGCCTTCTTTGCGAACGCGACAGCCGCCGGCCCCGGCTGCCCATCCTTGTAGGCGATTTTGGAAGCAGGCCCCAGCAGTTCTTCACTCGCATGGTCCTGCTTTGCGAGCACGTCCTTAACCAACACCGCAAGCCGCCGTGGTGTGGAATAGCTCCTCGCATCGGTTGTGCCAGTCACAAGGTGTTCCCGCTCCAGCAGCGCCATCGTCCGACGCAGCAACTCCTTCTCCGCCTGAGCGATCATCCGTGCTGGAACCTCTTCCAATCCGATCTCAAATAAGAAATCTGCCATGGTCAGGCTGCTCCCTGTATACGCGGAGTTGCCAGCGCCTCACCTTGCGCCGCATACACCTTCGCTACACCGACCACAAGCGTCCGAATGCGTGCCATCACACCTACGCGCTCCGTCACTGAAATCGCGCCGCGCGCGTCCAGCAGATTGAATATCTGCGAGCACTTCAACGCAAGCTCATAGGCGCCAAGCACCGGAAATCGTCTTAACTCCAACTCCGACATTGTCTCGAAACCTTTTGACCTATTGAGCAGGGCCAGACATTCCGCCTCATACAGCTCTAGGTGCTTCCACAGCGAACTTACTTCCGCATAATCGAAGCCATAACTGGAGAATTGTTCCTCCTCGGCTAGTCGCATCTCGCCATAAGTCACCCGCCTACCAGTATCTGGTTCGACTGCCCACACGATGTCGTAGATGGAATCCACATCCTGGAGAAAGCCGGCAATACGCTCCATTCCATAGGTGATCTCGCCGGAAATTGGTTCCAGATCCATGCCGCCGCACTGCTGAAAATAGGTGAACTGCGTGATCTCCAGTCCGTCCAGCATCACCTGCCAGCCCACGCCCCAGGCGCCGCCTACCGGCCACTCCCAGTTGTCTTCCTCAAACTTGATGTCGTGTTCGCGCAAGTCGATGCCGATCGCGGCGAGCGACTCCATGTACATCTCCTGCACATTCCTGGGTGGCGGCTTCAGAATAACTTGCATCTGCGTATGCCGGAACAACCGATTCGGATTTTCGCCGTAGCGCCCGTCCGCAGGACGTCGCGAAGGCTGCGCATACGCGATTCGCACTGGCTTTGGTCCAAGTACACGAAGAAACGTGTCCGGGGACATTGTCCCTGCGCCCACCTCAACGTCATACGGTTGCTGCAGCACACATCCGCGGTCAGCCCAGAAACGCTGCAGCGAAAACAGCAACTCTTGGAACGTAAGCACTTTCTTCTCGCCCATCTGCATACACATCTTTCTTTCAACGAACAATCTCCTGATTCTAACGAATCGGGCCGGAGCCTTGCCATCGGTGTAATCGCAGATGACAATCTGGAACTCCGCCATCTCTTCGCCTTGTCCGATGCATGAAACGAGTGTTCTCATCGATTCTTCGCTTCGCGTGCTGAGTGAAAAGAGATGGGAGGAAGATTCATCAGACGGAAGGAACAGGCTCACGTAACGTGAATCACTCCTATAATCGGTACATCGTGCGAGCAATCGGAATCGTATGGTGAGTGCAACCGCACAGAATGAGGCATTCGCGTTGATGGAGAAGCAACCTAAGCAGGTCGTCATCGTGGGGGCAGGACCGGGAGGACTTGCGGCCGCCCTACTGCTGGCAAAGTCCGGCGTCAAGGTCAAGATCGTTGAAAAACGTGCGCAGGTTGGGGGACGCACATCTACCATCCACCAGGATGGTTTCAAGTTCGACACGGGCCCGACTTTCTTCTTATACCCAAGTGTCCTGCGAGAGATCTTTGCTGCGGCAGGCTACGACCTTGACCGTGAAGTTCCAATGACGCGCCTCGATCCACAATACCGACTCGTCTTTGGAGGCGGTGGCGAGCTACTCGCTACTCCTAACGTGGAGCGCATGGAAGAAGCGATCGCGGCCATTTCGCCGGAGGATGCACGACGTTTTCACCACTTCATCACGCACAACCGCAACAAGCTAGAAAAATTTCTTCCCTTTCTTCAAAGCCCATTTGAGAGCTGGCGCGATCTGTTGAAGCCGGAGATGATGAAGCTCCTTCCACTCCTGGCGCCGTGGAAGTCTCTTGATGATGACCTGCAAGTTCACTTCAAGGATGAGCGTATACGGCTTGGCTTTAGCTTTCAATCGAAGTACCTGGGCATGAGCCCGTTCCGCTGTCCCAGTCTCTTCTCGATCCTCAGCTTTCTTGAGTACGAGCACGGAGTCTTTCACCCTCTGGGGGGATGTGGGGCGGTGACGGAAGCAATGGCTCGTATAGCAACCGAGCTTGGCGTAGAGATCATGCTCAATGAGCCTGTCGAGCGCGTGATCCTTGATAAGGGCAAAGCGGTTGGTCTGAAGACGGCAAACCATCTGCTCGATGCCGATGCGGTTGTCATCAACGCGGACTTTGCCGAAGCCATGCGCCGCATGATCCCAAATGCACAGCGTCGCAAGTGGACCGATGCTCGTCTTGCCAGTAAAAAGTACTCTTGTTCCACCTTTATGATGTACCTCGGTATTGAGGGTCGTTATGACGACGTGTCGCATCACACCATCTACCTTGCAGAAAACTACAAGGAGAACCTACGGGACATAGAAGAACGCCATCGCCTGAGCGAAAACCCATCATTTTATGTGCAGAACGCCTGCGTGACAGACGAGTCTCTCGCTCCATCGGGGCATAGCACGCTTTACGTGCTTCTGCCAGTCACGCATGATACGGGCTCAGTCGACTGGACAAAGGAGCAGCCGCGATATCGCGCCAAGGCGCTCGAACAGATGGAAAAGATCGGCCTGCGCGATGTAGAACGGCGTATTCGTACCGAAAAAGTTTTGACCCCACACGGATGGGCTGAAGAGTTCGATCTCTACAAGGGAGCAACCTTCTCCATGGCTCACTCGCTGGATCAAATGCTGCACCTGCGGCCGCACAATCGCTTTGAGGATGTCGGACAGATGTATCTTGTCGGCGGTGGCACCCATCCCGGAAGCGGCCTGCCGGTCATCTTCGAGTCCGCTCGCATCACCTCTCGTCTGCTGCTCCAAGACCTCAAGATGGAGCCACAATGGGACGCCGGGACCGTAAGCTCATCCATAAGTCGCGAACTGGTTGGAGCGCCCTCGTAGCATGAACTCTCTCGCGGTTGAACAACCTGTCGCGTCGATTCATAACGAAGCTCGTATCATTGACCCAATGCGGTCGACGGCACAAGCGCAGTGGGCTGCGCTTCCTACGCGGAAGCGTCTTACGATCCTCAAGCGCACAAGACATCTGCTCGCTGAACGTTCGGTTGAATTGGTTGACGCTATCCCCTCTACCTTGGCAAGAACCCGAGCGGACACTTTGGCATCGGAGATCCTCCCGCTGCTTGCAGCGTGCAGGTTCCTGGAGCGCGAAGCCCCCTCAATTCTGAAGACAAGGCGGCTTGGCAGAGGAGGTCTTCCATTTTGGCTGCCGGGGGTGAAGAGTTTGGTCGAGCGTGTGCCGTTCGGCACCGTCCTTGTGATTGGTCCTTCGAACTACCCGCTTTATCTTCCGGGCGTTCAGGTCCTGCAGGCACTCGCTGCCGGTAATGCTGTCCTTTGGAAGCCAGGCACTGGCGGCGCTCCTATCGCAACGGTCGTGGCCGAGACGTTGCGAGATGCTGGCCTGCCAGCCGAGTTGCTGAGAGTTACGGGCGAGTCCGCGCAGGAGGGTCTAACTGCAATGCGATCGGGCGTAGATAAGGTTTTCTTCACCGGCTCGTCCAGTGCGGGCCGAGATGTTCTTCATGCTGCCGCCGAATCGGCTGTTCCAGTGACGGTTGAACTCTCTGGATGTGACGCGGTGGTCGTGCTGCCTTCCGCAGATGGACGCCGTGTGGCTGCGGCTCTGGCCTTCGGCATGCGCTTGAACGGCTCCGCAACCTGCATGGCCCCGCGCCGCCTCATGCTCGTCGGTTTCGGCCACGATGCGTTGATTGCCTCGCTTCGAACTCAATTCGCAGCAATGGAAGGCGTGCTGATCCGAGAGCCGGTTCGGGCGCAGGTGAAAGATTTGATGGAAGATGCCTCAGCACAAGGGGCAACTGTCTGCGGCAATCCATGTGCCGTATGGATGAAACCGATACTCGTTCTCAATGGCAGGCCAGAGATGCGCCTTGCGCGATCGGATGTCTTTGCGCCAGTGCTGACGGTGATGCAATTCCAAGACACAGAAGAGATGCTCGAGGCGGATGCCGTGTGTCCCTTCGGGCTGACCGTCTCCATCTTCGGGAAGGAAGATGAGGCTCGCAGGCTTGGCGAACAGATGAAGGTTGGAACTCTCGTGATCAATGACGTGATGGTTCCTACTGTCGACCCGCGCGTACCATTTGGCGGACGCAGGCAGTCGGGGTTTGGCACTACACGAGGCGCCGAAGGGCTGCTGGAGATGACTGCTACTAAGACGACTCTAATACGCCGCGGCAAAGCGACTCGGCATTACGATTCCACCGGCGAGCACCACGAGACGATGTTTACCGGCCTGACGGAACTGACGCACGGACATGGTCTTCGAGGGAAGATCAATGGGCTGCGCACGATGCTGGCCGGAGCAAGAAAGCTGCAGCGGGAGAAGGCATGAAGGTTGGGATTGTTGGAAGTGGATTGGCGGGTTTGTCCGCGGCTTGCACGCTAGCGGCGCGTGGGCATAATGTCAGTGTCTTTGAAAAGAACCCATGGCTGGGAGGCAAGGCCGCACAGTTGCAGGAGCAAGGCTTTCGCTTCGACATGGGTCCCACAATCCTGATTCAACCCTCCGTTCTGCGAAAGGTCTTTGAGGAAGCCGACAGGCGCATGGAAGACTATGTGCCCATGGTGCGGCTTGATCCACAGTGGCGCTGTTTTTTTGAAGATGGCAGCCGCCTTGACTTGAAGGACGATGCGACCAAGATGGCCGCGCAGTTGGAGGCGATCTGGCCAAAGATGGGCGCAGGATACCTGAAGCTGATGGAGCAGAGCGAGCAGCTTCACTCCATCTCTGATCGATTTTTCTTCTGGCGCTCCATCGGTTCTATGCGCGACACCATGGACGTCAAGGGGGCGTTCGACATCAAGGTGCTGCGCGACGTCATGCGGATGCGGCTAGGGAAGACGGTCGCCGAGGTGATCCGCGAAAACATACCGGACGGGAACACTGCGCAGATGCTCGACCACTTTGTGCAGTATGTGGGCTCCAGCCCGGATGCTTCCCCCGCCATCTTGTGCGCCATCGGGCACATGCAGATGGAGGAGGGCATCTGGTATCCAACGGGCGGTACCCGTGCCGTGCCGGAGGGTCTCGTCAAGCTAGGCCGTGAGCTTGGAGTCGAGTTCCACATGCAGACGGACGTAGCGGAGATCACTTCATCCAGCGGACGAGTGACTGGGCTGGTTACGACCAAGGGAATTCCGTATCGCTTCGATGCCGTGGTCTCCAACGAAGACGCGGTCAGAACGCATCGTGAACTGATCGGCGGCGCGGTGTGGAGGAGCTTCGAGCACAAGCGTGACTATGAGCCGGCGTGTTCTGGCGTAGTTTTGTACCTGGGTCTCAACAAGCGATATGAACATTTGGCCCACCATGATTTCGTCTTTTCGCGCGACCCCCATGAGGAGTTCCGTGCGATCTACGAGCAGGGCGTCCCCGCGCCTGATCCGACCTGCTACCTTGCGGCTACGGCGGCGACCGATCCTGCGAGCGCACCAGAAGGCGGCGAGGCGCTTTATGTCTTAGTGCATACGCCGTACCTGCGCCCAGGACAGGACTTGAACGACATGGTTCCGAGTTACCGGCAGGTCATTCTGGACAAGCTGAAGCGCACAGCAGGTTTAACCGACATTGAAGAGCGGATCGTCTTTGAGGCGCACCTGACGCCGCAGGATATTCATGAACGATACCGCGTGCTCGACGGCGCCATCTATGGCATCTCGAGCCATGGTGTCTTCAATGGAGCGTTCAAGCCTGCAAATCGCTCGAAAGAATTGAAGGGTCTGTATCTGGCTGGGGGTGCGGCGCACCCAGGGCCGGGGATGCCAATGGTGATGATGTCCGGCTGGATCGCGGCGGACTCGCTCGACCAGGACTTCCGGAAGCACGGCACAAAGGAGAATGTGCTCACCTCGGCAGTCGCTTAGGGTAGGCTTCAGGAGATGCTCTCACCGACTGTTCCGCCCATATCCATGC